>NZ_JBARMD010000162.1:0-6907 GCF_049802275.1 Occallatibacter sp.
ATACCGAGGGGTGTACCGTGATTCTCTGCCCGCTGCCGCCCGCCGAGGGAGTCGGCGAGGCGATCCGCGATCGCCTGCGCAAAGCTGCCTATAACAGGAAGGATTGAATATGCTTCTCTATTGCCCCGCTTCGGCAAGCTTGAACATATATTTGATCGCTGACTTGTAGATGAGTGTCTTCGCCCGGCCGCGCACTTTCAGCACTCCGCGGTCATACCATTCGATCTGACCTTCCACGCGCTCGCCATCTTCCAGCACAATCACCATCGGCGTCTGCGACTGAATCTGCTTCTGCAAATAAAACTGCTCTGCCTGCCGGAAAGCTGAATTCTCATCAATCTCATAGTTGGTAAATCGAAAGGGGGGTGTCGCAATTGAACTCTGGTTCCTGCGATTCGTTGAAATGAAATTCGACGCGCGCCTCTGATTCTCCACTGCAGACAAAAATGACTGACTATTCATAAATCGGATCCTCCAATGCAACGGAACTCTTCAATGCAGAGATGCAAAACTGAGTGCTTCAATTTGCTTGACACGAAGAGCGAAAGAGGCCGCTCTCCTCAATGATTGAACCAGCGCCATCGATGAACAACCAACGTCGGCAGAACGGCTGGGGTTCAAACTCTTCGGTTGGTTTTGCCTTCGTAAGTGAACTGATTCTACCGCAGAAGATGCCCGCTGCAACCGCGAGGTTGCACGCTTTCGACATCGATGCCATGAATCCCAGTCGTTATCGCTCGAGCAGACCCACAGCCATTGCATCAATTGACAGTGAGCGCAACAGATTTCTCCGCATTCCCTGCTCCACCTGCGCAACCGCACGAGAGGTTGCCGCGATCCAATCCACCGAGATGCCCTGCGCCATGCGTTCCAGCTCAGCCGAAAGATCGAGATTGCGAATAAGTGTCGGTGTTCCCGCAATCATCAGCAGCAGGTCTTCGAGCAGACTCCCCAGCGCACGCAGCAGGTTCACAGTTTTCTCCTGCCCGTCGGCGCCGCCGCGATATGTTTCAGTAGCGTGAAAAAGCTGCGAGTAGTCCGGCTCCTGCAGCGCCGTCCTCAGGACCAGCAGAGCATCCTGCCTGCTGGCGAGGTAAGCCTCCAGATCCATCGTCAATGCACGCCCCACCGCGCCCTCGGCCAGCCTTGACGCAAGCGCTCTCTGCGCGGGCTTCAACTCCGGCCTGCGCTCAGCCAGCAACTGCTCAATTTCGGTCGCAGGCAGTGCGCCCAGCCTGTAAAGAAGAGCGCGCGAGCGAATCGTCGGCAGCAATTCGTGCGGATTCTCCGTCAGCAGGATCAGCGACGTGCGCTCCGGCGGCTCCTCCAGCACTTTCAGCAGGCTGTTCGCGGCTTCCTTCATAAACGCCGAAGTCGTAAAGATGGTGAACGCCCGGTGCGCGTTTGCCGGCGGCCGATAATATGCCGCGTGAATTACGGCGCGAACTTGTCCCATCTTGATCAAAAGCTGTGGCGGATCCGGCGGGACAACCAGCACATCGGGGTGCGTCTGGATCAGGATGCGCGTCTCCCGCTTGTCTGTGTCGCGCATTTCGTCGCGCGCGGCTACAGCCTCTGCAACCCGCTCTTCAAGATTGGCCGACTCCGCGATGCGCATGCAATTAGCACAGTGCCCGCAAAAATCCGGCAGGCCATCGCTTTCAAAAGGTTCAAGACAGTTCACCGCCTGCGCCAGCATCAGTGCAAGCGTGTACTTGCCCGCGCCCTTCGGCCCGGCGAGAATCAGTGCTTGCGGAAAATGTCCGCTCCGCAGTCCTTCGCGCAGGTGCCGGACGGTCGCCGAATTGCCATGAAAACTCTGAAAACCCACTCTTCGAGTCTACGGCATTCTCATGTGCAGGATTCGGCCTCGCCGTGAACCGAAAGGAACTCAGCCGGTGGACAGTGGCTGCGGAAGAACCCGTCAGTCTCGCGGCACGACTTTGACCCTGATCCCGTTTTTCGGCCGCAACGTGATCTTCGGCTGTAATTCGATTTTCTGACCCGCAATAACTTCAACACGCCATCGTTGCGCAATCGTCGCCAGCGTTAGAATCGCCTCCATCCACGCGAACGACTCACCGATGCACTGCCGCCCACCCCCACCAAAGGGGAAATAGGCGAACCTCGGTCTCCCAGCCTTGGCCTCCGACGTGAATCGCTCCGGGCAAAACCGCTCCGGATCAGGAAACCAGCGCGGATCACGTTGCACAATGTACTGGCTGAAGAAAACCATCGTTCCTCTCCGCAACCGGTACGGCCCGATCGAGACATCCTGCAGAACTTCGCGGCCCATCGCCCAGGCGGGCGGATAAAGGCGCATCGACTCCGACAACACCATGGCTGTGTACTCGAGACGCGGCATATCCTCGAACCTCGGCAGCCTCCCACCCAGAACTGCATCCAGTTCGGCATGAAGCCGCGTCTCAGCTTCGGGATTCTGCCCCAGCAGCAGCCATGTCCAAGCCAGCGCATTGGCCACCGTTTCAAATCCAGCCAGAAACAGCGTCAAAACCTGGTCGCGGATTTGCTGCGCATCCAGTTTGTTCCCATCCCCGCCCGCCTGGTCGTCTCGAGCCGCCACCAGCATCGAGAGAAGGTCGCCATGTCGGGCCAGGTTTGCATCTGCCTGGCGCGCCCGGATCATCCCGTCCACCACTTCATCAAGACGTTTCTTGGCCGCGCGAAACCGCCGCATCTGCGGCAACGGTGAATTCAGCAGAAGCTCAGCTCGCGGCAGAGTGACCAGGAAGTGATAGAGATCCATGATGATGTTCACCTGGTCGTTGATCTCGTGAATCTCCCCCGTCACCTCCGTATCGAATAGAGTGCGTGCCGTGATCTGCAAAGCCAGGCGCATCATCTCCGCGGCAATATTCAGTTCCGCGCCAGCCTTCCATTGCGCACGCAGGCCGTCGGCAAGTTCCACAATCTGTTCCCCGTAGCGCTCGATGCGGCGCCGGTGAAAAGCAGGAGCGGCGATGCGGCGTCCCCGATTATGAGCTTCCCCGTCCGAAGTGATCATCCCCTCCCCCAGCAGGATCTTCATCCGCTTCTGCGTCCGGTCCTTGCCGAAGAACGCTGCCTTGTCGATGAGCACTTCGGCGATATCGGCGGGATCATTCAGCAGCACAACATCATGCAGCAGAATGCGATAGTGCGCCGCCCGCCCGTACCGCCGCAGATGTTCAAACAGAAGAATGGGATTTGTTGGATCAAAGAATCCATGAAACCGGTAAAACGGAAGATTGAACCGCAGGCCCGGAGGATACGCATACTCCCCCCGGCGAACCACCGGGGGCACATCACGCTCGTCAACGGAATCAGCGGAAGCCGTGATGGAAGTGCCCATACCCACGGTTCGAGTCTACGGCAGACACCGTTGCATCTCCCCACGTATCCGGCTCGACGGCCAGCTAAATTCGATACGTTCAAACTCGCCGGCGGAAACAGAACGCCTGAATCCACAACCCGTACAATGGAACCTGGAAGCCTCTGTTAAACGATGCCCGACGCTGAGCAAAAACCCAGCCAATCCAAGCCGAAAGAACGCGATCCTCGCAACGGCGATGCGCGTCCAAAAGCCGATGAAGATCCGGTTGGCAAGGTCTACGACTCCCGCCTTATCAAGCGCCTCGGACATTACCTGCGCCCGTACTGGTTGCAGGCGACAATCTCCTCCATCTCCATCTCGCTGAAATCCATGAGCGATGTCGCGGGGCCATACCTCGTGATGGTCGGCATCGACCGCTACTTTCCCACGGGAAAAGGCGGCACGGGCACCCCGATCCTGAGTCACGAAGGCGGACCGACCGCCTTCCTTCTTCGACATCTGCCCACTGACCCGATACCGGGCATTACTCGACTCGCATTGATCTTCCTGGTCGCCCAGGTCGCGGCGTATCTCTTCGAGTTCATTCAGACATACCTGATGCAGTGGACCGGCCAGAAAATCATGTTCGACCTGCGCCGCGACATCTTCCGCCACATGCAAAGCATGCACGTCGGCTTCTTCGATACGCACGCAGTTGGTCGACTCGTCACTCGCATTACGTCCGACGTCGACGCCATCAACGAAATGTTCACTGGCGGGATCCTGGCCATCGTCGACGACTTCTTCACCCTCACCATCATGGCCATCGTGATGCTCAACATTAACTGGTGGCTGGCGCTGCTGGCGTTTGCCGTTCTGCCGCTGATCCTCGTCGTTACGCGCCTCTTCCGCAACAGTGTTCGCGAGAGCTACCGCCGCGTCCGCGCCGCCATCGCCCGCATCAACAGCTTCACGCAGGAACACATCAGCGGCATGGCCGTTGTCCAGCTCTTCAATCGCGAAGAGCGCGCTTACCAGGACTTCGAAGCAGTCAACCGCCTGCACATGGTCGCCTTCAAGGACACGATCTTCGCCTACGCACTTTATTACCCCGCAGTCGAAATCCTGTCGTCCATCGCCATTGCGCTCGTCATCTGGCGCGGAGGTTTTGGCGTCCTCGCCGGCACCGTCACCATCGGCATGCTGGCAGCATTCAACATGTATTCGCAGCGCTTCTGGCGCCCCATTCAGGACCTCAGCGATAAGTACAACATCCTGCAGGCAGCCATGGCCGCATGCGAACGCATCTTCAAGCTGCTCGATACCGCGCCTGAGATCGTCAATCCCGCGAATCCACGTACCGGCGACGGATCGAATCGCATCGAGTTTCATCACGTCTGGTTCACCTACCAGAAGCTGACGCCCGAACAGAGAGAGCTCGTGAACCGCGTCGCCGAATCACCCGAACACGGAAAGGAACTCGCCGCATTCACCGACATCGAGTGGATTCTGAAAGACGTTTCCTTCACCGTCGAGCCGGGCCAGACCATCGCCATTGTCGGTCACACCGGCGCCGGCAAAACCACGCTGACGAGCCTGATGATGCGCTTCTACGACGTGACCGCCGGATCGATCCGCTTGGACGGCGTCGATCTGCGCGAACTCGATCTCGCCGCGCTGCGCAATCACTTCGCCGTGGTCCTCCAGGATCCCTTCCTCTTCAGCGGCACCATCGCCGAAAACATCCGTTTCGGCAACGAAGCCATTACCGACGCAACCATGCGCCAGGCCGCGCGCGACGTCAATGTGGTCGATTTCATCGATTCGCTTCCGGCCGCGTTCGATGAGCCCGTCCGCGAACGCGGTAGTTCCCTTTCCACCGGCCAGAAGCAGCTCATCAACTTCGCGCGCGCGCTCGCCTACAATCCGCGCATCCTCATCCTCGACGAAGCCACCTCCAGCGTCGACACCGACACCGAACTGCGCATCCGCGGCGCTCTTGAACGCATGGTCGAAGGCCGCACCAGCGTCCTCATCGCACATCGCCTTTCTACAATTCAGCGCGCAGACACGATCCTCGTCATGCACAAGGGGCAACTCCGCGAGATGGGTACGCACCAGGAATTGCTCGCCAACCGAAGCCTCTACTGGAAGCTCTACCAACTCCAATACAAGGATCAGGAAATCGGCGTCGGCACCCTCCCCCATCGCGAACCATCTATCGCACCCGCAGCATCCTGACGATATATTTCATAAACAGACTTTGTATCAGGGCACGACTTCACAACTTGCTGAGAACTCGCAATCCACTGTTTTGCAACTAGGGCATGGCTCGGGAAACCCACGTAGTGTGTCGCAGGCGGCAAATGCAACAGACTGAGTGTTGGGCTTTACAGTTTGCGGAAAAACTACTTTCAGACGGGGTTCGTATCGGGGCATGACTTTTAGTCATGCCGTAAGCGCCACAATATCATCGCCGGCTTTAGCCGCTGCCATGTTCAAGAATATGGACTTTTCAGCAAGCTGTTCGGTCATTCCAGAAGAAACTGAAAAGGAGAAGGGGCTTTAACCCCTGACGAACTTCAACCAACACGCTGTAGTGATTTGTGCAACAAGTTCTAGCTGCTCCCCGCGCATCTAACCGAACATTCATGCAGTCCAGCCAGACTTGGTTTCCTCTATTTGCAAATTCCATGAGCTCTTCTCCCATCCCTAGCGCCGCCGCGCAAGCGCCAGTACCCTCCGACGCCGCCATGCGCCTGCTGCCCTGGCTGGTTGCGGTCGCCTTTTTCATGGAGTCGCTCGATACCACCATCCTCAACACCGCTGTACCCGCCATCTCCGAAGCATTGAGCGTGACGCCCCTCAGCATGAAGGCTGTGCTCGCCAGCTACACGCTCAGTCTCGCGGTCTTCATTCCCATCAGCGGCTGGATGGCCGACAAATTCGGAACGCGCCGCGTGTTTGCCTCCGCCATTGGCATCTTCACACTCGGCTCCCTGCTCTGCGGCATCTCCACCAGCATTCATTGGCTGGTCGCATTTCGCGTCGTGCAGGGCATGGGCGGAGCCATGATGGTCCCAGTGGGCCGGCTCACCCTCGTCAGAACCTTTCCCAAATCCGATCTCGTCCGCATCATGAGTTTCGTGTCGATTCCGGCGCTCATCGCTCCCATGCTGGGACCGGTCGCCGGCGGCCTCATCGTCGACTACTTCCACTGGCGCGTCATCTTCTTCCTGAACATCCCCATCGGCATCGCCGGCCTCATCATGGTCTACCTGCACCTGCCCAACTTTGCTGAAGAAAACACGCAGCCCCTCGATCTCGTCGGACTCATCCTCTTCGGCTCGGGCATCGCGTTGCTTTCCTACGTCCTTGAAGTCTTTGGCGAGCACACATTAGGCGCCACCGAGATCATCGGTCTGCTCGCCCTTTCCATCTCACTTCTGCTCGGCTACTGGCTCCATGCGCGAGCGCTGGAAAATCCGCTGCTCCGCCTCAGGCTTTTCGCCATTCGCACCTTCCGCGCAGCCGTGAACGGCAGCTATTTCACGCGCCTCGGAATCGGCGGTGTGCCGTTTCTGCTTCCCCTGC
>NZ_JBARMD010000163.1:0-1953 GCF_049802275.1 Occallatibacter sp.
TCGCCAGCCCGCGCATCCGAAGTGCAGCCCTTCGCCACAGTTCGAGCATCACGTATCCGCCAATCGAGCAACCGGCAAACACCGCCTCGCGCAACGCCAGGTGATCCATCAGCGCCAGCACATCCGAAGCCAGCTGGCCCATGCTCAGCACCTTCGCATCCGGCAAGCGCGTGAATCCGCCGGCCGGCAGATCCAATCCAAGCTCTGAAGCGCCATGCCCGCGGAAATCCGGCACAATTGCACGCACCTCACCCAGCTCCGCAATCATCGGGAGCCAGTAAAAATGATCCAGAGGCGTCGGGTGGAGAAAGATGACCGGCAGGCCCGAGCCGATCTCGCTATAGCTCAGGTTCGCCCCGTTCGAAGCGTATGTCTTGCTCATACGCTGGGAGGATAACTGCCCGGTGTGCCTGGCGGATAGCTACTTCCCGGTGGATACGTTCCCGGCATTCCCGGGACTGCAATTGGCTCCTCAGGAATGCCGATCCAACCTGCCAGGTACGCAACACCAACAAGCCCGCTGGTAAACAGGCATCCAACGACGGTCAGAACGCGGACCAGTGTGACATCCCATCCATTCGCCTGGGCCACGCCGATGCAAACGCCGGCGATCTGACGGCCCACGATCGGCCGAACTAACGGCCTGCCCGGGGGAGGGGGCGCAGCAGTCACCACGGTCCCGCAATTCGAGCAAAACCGCGCGCTCGGCGGCAATCCGGTTCCACAGCGTTGACAGTAAAAGGGCATGACCAACCTCCGGGGAATCGCACTTCGATTCCACAATATCATTACGCAAAGGCCGTGGTTCCAGTTCCGATCAGCGCTCCCTAGACCAGCTAACCCTCGACTAGTTGCCGTGATACGGCGAATTCAGTCTTTTGCGTGCCGTATCGGCCCGCGAAGTACTCGGTCCCGCGGCAATGGCCGCCTGGTAGTCCTTCAAGGCTAGTTGCCGCTCTCCCAGCAGGTCATGGCATTCGCCTGCCGCCAGCAGGGTCCGGACTTTCAGCTCCGTCCCTGTGCCTTTCAGCCCCGCTGCGGTCTCGTAAGCCCGAGCAGCCTCGGCATAGTGCCGCTGCCCCCGCAAAGCATCCCCGAGGCCGAAGTAGGCCAGTTCCAGCCGCGCTTCGGCAAAATATCCCGGCCTGTTGCCATCCGCCACAACCTGTTCATAAGCATGCACCGCCCCCATTCCTGCGCCGGCATCTTTCAGCAGATTCGCCTCTTCCAGGCAGAAAAGATAGTCACGCGGATACCGCTGCTTGAGGCTGCGCACCACCTCAATCGCTTCCTTGTACTTCCCCTCGCGACGCAGGAACAGCGCAATTACGGTGCGAGCCTCGACACTGGTCGCAGTTCCCCGCCGCGCATCGTCCCACAGCAATTCCATGCCTTTCGATTTCGAACCTGTGATTCCCACAAAGCCAATCAGGAATTTGAAAGGAAGCGGTAACGCGCCCACCACGTAGTCATAGACACCCACCACCAGCTTCGCATCCACGTAGTCGGGATCGATTTGCAGAACCCGCACGCAATCGTCCTTGGCCTTCCCCGCCAGCCGAAAGGCAGTGCCATATCCGCGCTCTACCATCGCCACGTAGGTGCATCTCAAGCTGCGCACCCAGCCTCGCGCGAAGAGTGCATCCACGTCGTTAGGATTCTTGCTGATCCGCACATCCGCTTCGTGCACCGCCTCGTCCGACAAGGCAAAAATCTGGTCCCGTTTCTTCGAATCTTCGTCCGTCGCGTGTTTGCCGGTCAAAAAACCGTCATTTGCGTAGAAGGTTGTATCCAGTAAATCCTGCCGGTAGAGTTCCTGAAACAGCAAAGCGTTCAGCAGCATTGCCGTTGCCTGAGGATCGCCCGAATGCGCCTCGTGAATGCGCTCGAACCGCGCGACCGCAGCTGGATAGTCCAGCAGATAAAAGTAGTGGTATGCCTCGCGCACCTGGG
>NZ_JBARMD010000164.1:0-1961 GCF_049802275.1 Occallatibacter sp.
GGCGCGGGCAAATCGACGCTGATCAACACTCTGCTCGGGTTTCACGAGCCGGCCAGCGGCAACGCACAGGTGCTTGGCCTGGATGCACGTGTGGACCGGATGCGGATCCGCCAGAGCGTCGGCTACATGCCGGAGAACGACTCCTTCATCGGCAACATGAATGGCGTGCGATTCGTGCGCTACATGGCAGAGCTTGCAGGGTTGCCGCCGGCCGAAGCGCTGGAGCGTGCGCACGAAGCCCTGTTCTACGTGGGACTGGGCGAGGTGCGATATCGCAAGATCAGCACCTATTCATTGGGGATGAAGCAGTTGATCAAGTTGGCGCAGGCGTTGGCGCACGGACCAAAATTGCTGATTCTCGATGAGCCGACGAACGGTCTCGACCCCACGGCGCGCCAACGCATGATTCAGCTCATCAAAGATATTCGCAAGCAGGGTGGGACGCACCTTTTGATTTCATCGCACCTGCTGCGCGATATCGATGAGACTTGCGACGAAGTATTGATTCTGAACAAGGGGCGGATTGCGGCGATTTCGAATATTGAGGAGGAGCGGCGATCGCATCGCAACTTCATCGAGATGGAAATGGCCGGCAGTACAGAGGCATTTACGCAAAAGATGCAATCGCTGGGATGCGAGTGCGCAAGTTTTGCCGGCGGTCGCGTGAAGCTGGTGATGCCGGACGCATTGAGTGCGCGCGATCTCTACGTGACGGCAGCGGAGTTCGGCGTGCAGATCCGGCGCATTCAGCTAAGACGCGATTCGCTCGAAGACATTTTTCTGCGGGCGATGGACTATGAAGGAGGCCGGGTAGACCATGTCCGTGTTTGATCATGATTACCGGCCGTATGAAGGCCGTTTGACTCCGTTGGGGTCGCGTCCGCTGGTGCTGGCGCGGTACGCGATGCACGAGGCATGGTCGTCGAAGATCACAATTGGGCTGTTTGTTCTTTCGCTTCTGCCGTGCCTGGTGGAACTGGTGATTATGTATGTGGCGGACAACCCCATCGCCCGGGCTTTAATTATGCGTGGGGAGTCTCCGTTGGCCATCAACGAGCGCTTCTTCCTGAATGTTCTGGAGACGCAGTGCTGGTGCGCTCTGGTGCTGGCGGCGTGGATTGCGCCGCGACTCGTTTCGTTTGATCTGGGCGACAACGCACTTCCGATTCTGCTGAGCCATCCTGTTTCGCGTTTTGGATATTTGCTGGGCAAGTTTCTTGCGCTGGTATTGTCTCTGTCGTATGTCACCTGGATTCCTTGCCTGCTGCTTTTTGTCTACCAGTGCTATGCGTCGCCGCAGCCGTGGGGAATGTCGCATCTGTCGCTTGCGATGGGCATTTTCGCAGGTGCGGCGGTGTGGATTGTGCTGCTCTCGATGTTGGGGCTTGCGGTTTCGGCTTGGGTGAAATGGCGCGTCATTGCTACCGGCGCGATCTTCGCGGTGGTGTTTGTGCCGGCGGGCGTGGGAGGCATTGCCAGCGCCATTCTGCGGACGAAGTGGGGATTGCTGCTTAATGTTCCGGTGGTTATGACGGAGATCTGGCAGTGCATGCTGGGCGCACCCAAGTTCATGAACGAACGGCTGGAGATGCCGACTTCCGCGCTGGTGGCGGTTCTCGTACTGACGTGCCTGGGATGTGTCGCCGTGTTGAATGCACGCATTCGTGCGCGAGAGGTGGTGCGCGGATGAACGCAGCGACCGACACAATTCGTTTTGAGAATGTTTCAAAGTTCTATGGCGAAGTGCTGGGTGTGAATCGTGTTTCACTCACACTGACGCCGGGAATCACGACGCTGGTGGGTCCAAACGGGTCAGGCAAGACTACGCTGATGAATTTGATGACCGGGCTGGTGCAGCCTTCGCGCGGTACTGTCTCGGTGTTGGGGCTGGAGCCATCAAATGCGACGGAGTTTTTCTGCAACCTGGGATATTGCGCGCAGTTCGACTCATTTCCACGCGG
>NZ_JBARMD010000165.1:0-11546 GCF_049802275.1 Occallatibacter sp.
GAGCAATCAGCGTTTCGAAGTTGAGCTGACTCAACGTTCCGTCATCCAGAATCATCACTGTCGATCCGGGCCGAATGAGCTCACGCGCCGGCGCGACAAGTGTTTGATAGAGTGCAACGCCATCGCCATTGGAGGCCTCTAGTGGATCGCTCAAGCCCAGCAGAGTTTTGCGATACCGTTCGACCATGGGCTCGATCTTGCTCCGCGCGGGAAGCATGAACATGCTGGCCTTCGCCGGAGTGATTACCCAGAGATACGACTCGCCTTTGCCGAGCCAGTAAAAGAGCAGGGTCGCATTTGTCTTGCGCGCGATTTCACCGGGGTGCAGGGGAATATTCGCGAATGAGCGAGCGTCAGAGTTGACACCGAGTCCCTGCTCCAGCGTTCGAGCGCGGCTACGATCAGCCAGTGCAAGGGCCTCGTCCGTCTTTCCCCGCACCACGAGAAAGTGAATATAGTCGTCATAGACGCCGGTGGCGTTGGCGAGGAAGGGAAGCTTCGAGTCATCACTCTTAAGTTCGGCTCGGGCAGCCTCGAAAGTTTCGAGCGAGGTGCGATACATCCGATCCGCGTCAGCGGTTCTGCCTTCTGACTCATAGAGCCGGGCGAGTTCATGCTCCGCGGTCAGCCGCATCGAGGTCTGGCTCGCGGGGTCTTTCTCTACGATGCGGGAAAGTGACTCTGCGCTCGTGTTGTTGTGATTGGCCGCCGCAATTCTGGCCTGCGCCAGAGTCACGTCGAGCGCGTCGAGACGATTGCCGTTGGCACGCAACAACGGTTCGAGCTTTTGCAAATAGCCATCGGCTTCCTTCAACTTGCCAGCGTCAATTGAAGCATGCGCCAGATCTTCCAGCGTGTTTACGATGTCTTCCTTACTCTCAATCTGCTTCGCGAGAACGAGGGCTTGGCTGTATGACTGGGTTGCCCTGACAAACTCCCCAATCCTCCAATACACATCTCCAGCCATCGTGAGCCAACTGACCTCTGCAGAAAAATTCCCGAGCGCTCTCGCATGATGTTGCGCGTCGAGGATCAAATCCAATGCTCTGGTCGGGTCTCCAAGTTCGAAATAGGCCCACCCGAGGTTACCCAGAGATCGTTGCGCCAAATCTTCTGCTTGCAGCGCAACTGCTGCTCGGCTGGCAAATCTGTACCAGTCGCTAGCTTCGTCGTAATGTTCTTGCTGAAGAGATGCCGTGCCCAGATTCAATAGGGCAGTCGCTTCCAGCCATTGGTCATTATGGGATCTGGCGTGTTGAAGGCTCTCGAAGAAGAACGCTTTCGCGCCGACGAAATCCCCGCGCTGAATCGCTAGAATTCCCCGCGCCCTCGGAACTTCACCACAGGCTTTAACAATGTTTTGAAGGCAGAGTTCCGCGGCCTCGGAAAGCCGGAGATCTGCGCTCGAAAGTCGTTGCAGGCGAGTTAAAGATACAGCCTCGAGTGTCAATCGTAAAATTGCCCGCTCGGGATCATCGGGAGTCGGGGGATTTGATTCGAGAATATGTTCAGCATCGTCGTAAAGACCCCGCCAAACCATTGATTGAGCTTCGAGCAGTTGGAATCTTGCAGCCCATATAGGATCGGCAGTTTGGCTACGCAGGAACGCATTCCTGGCGGCATTCTGACTTTTCTCAAGGTATCCGCGAGAAAAGAGTCGACTGGCCTCCTCGTATTGAGATTCAAAGCTTAACGGCCGCGAATCCTGTAACGGAAAGAGGATCACCAATCCGACTGGGAGCAGAAGCGCCAAGGCAAAGAGCTTTGAGCGAGCACCCTTACTGGACAATCGAACAGTCATGTTTGCCTTCAGGACCCAGGAAGAGATGGAATGCAATCCAAAGGTCTGAAGACAGGATATCGGCGCCGCCTACGGTGCGGTCACGCCGTTCGTTTTGCCGCCGGCGGCCACCATCTTTCCCGCGGCCACGCAGCCCATCACCATTTCGATCATGGTTAAGCTGATGGTTGTCGCTCGTGGAGCCCCCGTTGGCGTGTCGTAATCCGATTGCTCGATGCATAGGGTTGCGAGATAAATCTTGCCGAAGTTGGGGACGTCGATCGCATGACCGAAGCTTCGACCCGGATACCCCCCCTCCACCTGGTTAACCAATGAGCATTTAATCGGCCCCGGTTTGCCTGCGCTGGATGATGCTTGGCCATAGTAATTCGCGATGTCTGCGGGGAGATTCTTCTGACCCTTCAAACGCTTCCGCTGGGCCGTGACACGTTCCTGAAATTCCCGATCGCTCAAATATCCGGCATCTTTCTTCGGCTTCGAACCCAGCATGTCCAGATCGAGATCCAACTTCAGCTGGTGTCCGGCGATGCGCAAATTTTCAAATCGTGTGCCGAGGAAGGTCACCGTAGGAACATATCCGATCGGAGGATGATCCGTTGATATCTGACAAACAATCCGGTCGGCCGTCACGATGTCCAGCACGTTCAGGCCTTCAATCACCGACGTGGTCAACGTATTCCAACCGTGGCCAGGCTTCGGATCAGGGTTGCCACCCACCTGGGTATAAGCGGAGCGGAACGAGACGACACCGCCGAGGCGGTAGTTCTCCACGTGCTGGGAGAGGTACCCGCCGCGTTCGTTGAGCTTCACAAACGTCGGAGGCTTGACTTCCTGGATGAGCGGCAGGGTCAGGTCCCCGGACAGGGCTTCGGCCTCTGCATGGTAGTCGTGATATCTCTTCACTGGATCTGGCATTGGGGCCTTTCTTTTCCAAAGCATCGTCGAAGCTCTCAATCGTCAAAGTGTAAATCGAGTTCGCGCCGGTCAATCTCGGTTCGCGCCCCCTTGGCATCAGTGCCGGAAATTGCAAGCGTATAGGAGCCTTCCGCCAGCCCAGCGCCGGGAATCACGAGGGAAACAGTTCCGTCCCCGGCTGATCCGGCTTGTGTGGCCGTTACACTCCTAGTCCAAAGCTCCTTACCCTGAGGATCGTACAAATCGAAGGCGTAAGAAGCATAGCCAGAATCCTGCGGGAGTTCAATCGAAAGTGCTGCTCCGTTCGCTCTATCCGCCGTCACCGGAGTGTGAGCGCTCCCCCTGGTCCCTGCATGAAAAGCCGTGGATGGCAATACACTCGGTTCGCTTGCGGCTTTACGTAATGATGGGATTGTAGAGAGATTCTGGTACGAAACAAGCGCCAGCAATGCAGCAAAAGCGGGAATGGCGAAGGCTGGCCGCAGCCAGGAGTGCCAGTCGAATGTCTTTTTGATGGGCCGTGCCGGTTCAGCCTGTGAGGGTGCAGGGGAAGCCGCGACAAGCTCAGGCAGTTCACCTTTGGCGATGTTGATGAAAGTGGATCCGGCGCGGAGATCGAGCGCGCACTCCGGACATCCAAAAGCGTGTTCCTCGAAGTCATCGCGGAGCTCCGGCGTCAGCTCATTCAGGAGATATCGTTCCGCCGCCATTTCTCTTATTGCTTCGTTGTGATCCATCGAACCAGTACCTCAATCGACCAATGCAAACGCGCCCCAAACCCAGTGTTAAATGATGGTGAAACCCGTCATCAAATCGTTTCAGCCGGCCTGGCATTCATTCCAACATTCATCCGCTTTAGATACTCGACCTTGAAGTCCTGCTTGGCCCGATGCAGGAGGACGCGCAAATACTCGCGGTCGACACCGAGCTCCCGGCAGACATCCTCGCGATCGCGCTCTTCGAGGAACACGGCCTTTAGCAGGGAGCGGTCGCGCGATGGCAGTTTGAGCAATATCTCGCGAACTTTTGCCTTCAATTGGGTCGCTGCGATTACGCTCACAACGTCTGCCCCTTTTGCCTGCGGTTCCGGGCTGCCTTCTTCATCGAGTGACTGGCTTCGGCTGGATGACCGGTAATGCTCCAGGAGGACGTTGTTACATACCGTGTTTACGAAAGCCCCGAAAGCTTCCGGCCGGCGCAGCGCGTTTTCCTTGCGCAAAGTGGCGAGCACCCGGGCGAAGGTCTCCTGGCGCACGTCTTCGATGGCTTGGGGGGACTGTAGCCGTGAGCGAAGTTTCAGTTGGAGCAATTCGGTGAAATATCCGACGAAATGCTCCTGGGTAGCCCGGTCCCCCGCACAAAGATTTTCGATGTAACTTGCATCGAACGCGCGAAATTGCAATGAAGTCTCCGCCAACCCGAGAGGACGTAAGTATAGCATTGGCGTCACTTGCGCAACGTGATGCCGGGGTTGGCGTGTGCAGGGCCGATTGCGGATTTGCGCCGGCGAGGCGCTTCGCGAAGCTGGCTTTGGAAGAGGCACTAGTCTCATCTCCACTTGTTTGCTATGGGATGAGCGGCTCGCTGAAGCTGCATGATCCCATTTGCATTCGATCTGGTTGCTGGTGTCCCTGTCGTCTCAATTCATCTCAGCGACAGACGCGTCATCGGGGACCGGGCTTAGCATCCGCTGGCATTTTTTCCACCTGGCAGGCCATTTTCGAAATGGCCTGCCAGTGGAAAATCAAGCCGACCCAGCCAGTCGTGAGCCAAATCGACAAAGGTAGAGAGAACCAAAGGCTGAAATCAGTGAAACAAGCAGTCATTCTGGCAACGGCGCCGCTGCGCAGTGTGAGCCGCAGTTGTTCGAACAGACCCGAACCAGCGCCTTCCGCGGTCATGAGATTTCTGAGTTCCCAAACTGCTACCGGTGTAAATCCAGCGACGCTCAATGTTTTGGTGCCTTCAATCATTGCGAAAGTAGCTCCAGTTTTGACGCTGACGGAGCCCCCAACCTGAAAACTCCGTCTGCTGTGGGGGAGGACTTTTAAATCCTGTTGCTTACCGCAATCTTCATAAAACCGCAGAAACGGTTTCACAGCTCACCTTTACTGTTCTCTCCATCGCATATGCGGCCGTCTCTGGATAATCGGGCATGGCCGCCGGAAGCGTCACGTCTGGAGTATCGACGTGTGAGTTCTCGATCCGGATGTCGCTCTCCACGACATTGCCCCAGACGGGAACCCAATTCGGGGCGCCCGCGGGGGGCGGTGAAATCCACGACAGGATTGCCCTGATTTTGGGGAGACGCTCCTCGGAACAGGGCTCTTTTCCGGGTATCACCTCCAACGTGACCTTATGTTCCAACGATCTCTGCAGATGCGCGTCGAAGGCACTTACGGAGCGCATTCCCTGGTCGAGCCACATCGAACCACCGTCGTAAGAAAGATAAAAGCGTACAAACTCCTCAGAACCATGGATGAAGGCGTCGCCGGAGTAACCGAATGCCTGCCTGATGTCGATCGTGGCACAGAGTTGCTCATTTTGAGGGTCGTAGCCAATCCGGGAGATACATTCGTAGGTTGTGTCCTCCTGGATCTTGAGGACCGAAACAAACGAAGCCGCCGGAATTTTTCCAAAGTGGTTTGGGTTCGCCAGCAACAGCGCTCGCAGTCTTTGTCGCGCATGTTCGGGCGACAACTGGGCCAGGGCGATCAGCTCCAGAGCGGGTTGAGTCGATGGTGCAAAGCGGGAAACTGCAGGGGAGTTCATATCCATTCCTCTCAAGCTGTCCGAAGCGGGGGTCCAGTGCTCACCCGGGGAGGATTCGACTTACGAGGGATAGTGAGCTCTTAAGGTGTGCCGTTTCATCCGATCGGAAAATACTTTTCCGAGGAATCACTTCCGGGTTGCCAGGGGACTTGGCGGCAGAAAGATGCAACGGGGAGGTCTTCGCCCAAGGCTCGCGGAAGCCCGGCTCGATCAGAGGTAGATAAAACGGAGGCAAGTTCATTCAAAATATGGACTTGTGCGCAACGCCCCGGTATCCCAAACGTAACCAGTTGTCCCAGAAGAGTCAGTTACCCGGGAGTAAACCTGTGCTAGCCTAACCACACTTTTGGACAAACCTCCGAGTTGTTGCGTCCGTGCGCTTAGGTCGAATACTGGCGGGACAAGGAAGATTGAGGAACTGGGGATGTCAAGACCGGCCGTTCACCGCAGGGCAGTCGCGATCAACACCCCTCCGCGGGCGGCAAATTCTTGCCGCGCACGCGGCCTGAGGCTTGGATTTCTGGCGTTGATCGTGATCTGCGGCGCAATCCCTGCGATCTCCCAGGCTCCCGGTTTCGCTGCGCTAACCACGATTCGTCAGATTCGGCATCTCAAAGCCTCGACTCGCGACATCGGCGTGCATGTACGAGGGGTCGTCACCTATTACGACACCGTCGCGCCTAATCTCTTTGTGCAGGACGCGACAGGCGGGATTTGGGTTGATCTGAGGTATTCCACGGCCAAACCTCCATCACCCGGCGAGATGCTCGATCTTCAAGGCATCGTCGGATTCGGCTTCAGCCCGTATATCGCGAACCCGCGTTGGACAGTTGTTGGCAAATCGGTTCCCCCGAAACCGCAACCCGTCACCTATGACGACGCTGCGACCGGCTCATTCGACGGCCAGTGGGTGCAGATGGATGGCGTTGTGCGCTCCTTTGTCCAGCAAGGTGAAGGCAGCGTACTGGTAATCGACGTCGCCACGCCGACTGGCGTTTTCAAGGTCCGGGTCCCCGACTATCACGGTTCGTTCCCAATGGGCTTAGTGGATGCCAAGGTTCGCTTCATTGGCGTCTGCGGGGCGGCTTTCAACAGCCGGAATCAACTCGTCTCGATTCACTTGCTCATGCCGTCGCTCGGGAATCTGGAGATTCTTGAAGCTTCGCCCAAGGATCCCTTCGCTGTGCCCGTGATTCCTGTTGCAGACATCCGGCGGTATTCGGCTGATCTTTCTGACGACCACCGAGTAAGAGTAGTCGGGACGGTCACAGCCCGGTTTCCCCTGCAAGGAATCTACGTGACCGATGGCACTGGCGGCGTCTACGCTGAGAGCCAGGACGGGTCCCCTATTCAGGACGGTGACCAGGTCGAAGTCATTGGATTTCCGGCTGCGGGCAGTTTCAGTCCGGTGCTGAAGTCTGCAAGCATCCGGCCCACCAACGAGCACGTTCCGCCCGGCATCGCGTCGGTTACTGGACGAGCCGCCCTCAAGGGCACATATGATGCTCAACTTATCAACATCACTGGAACGCTCAGCTCCTATCGTCAGCGGCTGAATCGACGGGAACTGGTGGTTGAATCTGACGATGGCGTGCTATTCGAAGCTATTTTTGCGGGTTTGGCAGCGCCCGAATTGAAAGTCAAAGAGGGAAGCCGGATTTCTTTGACGGGAATTTGCACGGTCAAAGCAGACGAGAATGGCAACCCATCTGAGTTCGAAGTTGTGCTTCGCTCGCCGGAAGACGTCCGAGTCATTTCGACGCCTCCGTGGTTTAACGGCGAGGTAGCCGCGAATCTAGTCTCCGGCCTGATGTTCTCGACCCTGGCAGTGATTGTTTGGGTGTTCATTCTTCGAAGGCGCATCCGGAAGCAGACGGTAATCATCACAGAGAAGCTGAAGAACGAGATGGCATTCGAAGAACGCTATCGCAATATCTTCGAACGGAATGTGACTGGGCTTTACCTTGCCGCTGCAGATGGCAAAATTCTGGACTGCAACGATGCCTGTGCCCGTATTCTCGGATATAAGGGGCGCCACGAGCTTCTGGGCAATAGCATCCGGGCAGAGCAGATTATTCAAAAGCTCCATGAGAATGTGTCCGACGCAAGTTTTACAGTTGGAACCGAACAAGCACTCGAGCGGTCCGATGGATCGCAGGGTTGGGTGCTATGCAGCCTGAGAGCGACCGGCGGAGCCGACGACGGCACCCAGGTCTTCGAGGGTTCTCTCGTCGATATTACTGAGCGCAAACTTGCGGAAGACAGGATCCAGTTCCTGGCTTTCTTTGATTCTCTAACCAACCTGCCCAATCGAACCCTGGTCCAAGATCGGTTATCCAAGACCATTGCGGCTGCAAAACGCCGGCGCGACAAGGTGGGAGTGCTCCACCTCGATATCGATAATTTCAAGATCATCAATGATTGTCTTGGGCACTCGCGGGGAGATGAACTACTGCAAGGGATCGCCGCAAGACTGCAGGCTTGCGCTCGTGAAGAAGACACGGTGGCGCGATTGGTTGGCGACGAGTTCCTGATCGCTCTCGGCCCTATTGGTTCGCATGATGACGCTGCGCTCGTGGCGGAACGAGTCGCGCGCGAACTGAGGCCGCCGTTCAATCTGCACGGCAATTCGCTCAGCGTTACGTGCAGTGTTGGAATCAGCATTTTTCCCGAGCATGGCGCTGACGCGGAAACACTCATTAAAAACGCTGATGCCGCAATGTTTGCTTCAAAGAAACGGGGACGCAACACCTTCAGTTTCTTTTCTGAGGAAATGACGGCGCAGGCCATAGAGCGGCTTCAACTCGGGAACAGCATGCGCGGCGCCCTCGATCGAGAAGAGTTCCACCTCGTCTTTCAGCCCGAGTTCAATCTACGGACTGGTGCGGTGTCCTGCTGGGAAGCGCTTATCCGGTGGAAACACCCGGATCTGGGATTGGTGGCTCCCGACAAGTTCATTCCGATTGCCGAGGCCAACGGGATGATCGTTCCCATCGGCGAGTGGGTGCTGAGGACCGCGTGTCAACACGCTCGCGGCTGGCACAACGTCGGGAACAAGGTTCCCGTAGCCGTAAATGTTTCGGCCGTTCAATTTCGTCAGATCGGCTTTTGCGATCTGGTCAGAAGAGTCTTGAAAGAAACGGAGCTCGATCCCGAATATCTGGAACTTGAGATTACAGAAAGCCTGCTGCTTGCCACTGAAGACATGCGATTCGAAGTCCTCAGTCAATTGAAGACGCTGGGAGTCAAGCTGGCGATTGACGATTTCGGTACGGGATACTCGAGTCTCAGCTATCTGAAGCAACTTCCGGTCAGCAAGCTCAAGATCGACCGCACCTTCATACACGACCTGCATCGGAACGGCAATGAAGAGGCAATCGTGGCTGCGATCGTTCAGATGGCAAAATGCCTGAATCTCGAAGTTACCGCGGAGGGAGTCGAGAACGAACGGCAGTTGCAGTTCCTGCGCGAGCAGCAATGCGACGATGTGCAGGGATTCCTCTTCAGCAAGCCTCTCCGGGCCGATCAGATGGATTTCCAAAGCCGGAAGGCATCCGCTTTGTTCGAGATCCTTTCCATGGGCGCTGCACGTTAAGAACAGTCTGGAAACAGCTTGAATGAGAACTACTCTGCAGGCTGGTTTGAGAGCTTTTCTCTGCTGGCGCAGAAGCTGTTCGCAACATCGCCAGTTTGATTATTTTGCGCGAGGAAGACCGCGGCAAGTTGATCTTCGTAGGCCACACGGAGGCACGGCTGAAACCTAAGCAACTGTACGAGCGGAGCCTCCGCCGGCGCGAAAATAAGATTGGCTCTCAGAAGATCGGGATCAGAGTCCCATCCTGGATTGGCGTTCCATGTCTCGTAGGATCGAATTATTTTTTCGCTTCCATATACGTTGGTCCGGCCGTCCATACTTACGGGGAGCCGAAGCGACCAGATCAAAAAGCCACCCCAGTTGAGGTCGTTATAGAGAGGACCTCCCAAGTGTTGCTGCTTTATAACCTCAACCGCGTGTTCCGGAAGATCCGCCGCCATTTTTACTTGCAACTCGGCATTATCAAACCGCATTTCTTTGAAGGCGAGTACGACCAGCAGTGCGGTAGCCAGGACTATAAAGGGAATCGCAGAGAAGCCCAGTCGAAACTCTCCTCCCGCGCTGGATTGCAGTGCGGCTGCCAGGATGGCGCTGCCCGCTACTGTGATGACCCAAATGTCCCGCTGTGATCGAAACGAGATAATGATGGAAAATGCCAGCAGAATTGTTTCGAAGAACAAAAAACGGCGTGCCCACGCCAGGGCTCCCAATGAAGCAAATGCCAGAAGCACAACACACCAATCATCAAGACTGCGAAACGGAACTGCGGAAAACTCGCTGATCTGACTTAATTGACCCATCTGGTCAGCCAGCCCGTAAGCCACCTTGTAGACTCCCCATCCGTAGGGATTCACCAGCGTCGCAGCAATGCACGCAAGGAAGATGGCAACCATACTGCTCGGTTTCAGGTTCGTCTTGATTACCGGCGACCATTTTGCAAGTAAGGATTCGGCCAGCGCTATACCCAGCACCAGGAGTCCATCCACAAATTGGATATGAATATTTGCCCAGAGAGCGAAAATGAGCGGCAACCAGAGTAGTTCGCGAGCCTTTCCACTCTGCCGCGACCTCATTAAAATGTTGAGCTCAAGGGTAAAGAAGAGGATGGTGAGTAGCCAGGGACGAGGGGTAAAGAGGCGCCCCATCGTATACATTGCGAGGAACGTGATTCCGACCCCGAGTGTGAAATCGGAGTTCAATCTCCGCACAAGGCTATGAACGCCCACCGTAATTGCCACGACCATCGCCGAAGTGTAAATAGCAATTCCGATAAGTCCGAATTTATGAAATAACGAGTAAACGATAAGCTCAAAAAGCCAACTATAGGCTGTCCACGGTTTCCCGGCAGCGAACGCCGAGAACAATTCCGCATGTGGAATGGTTCCGTGCTGGGCGATCCACTGCCCTGTGCGCAGGTGCCACCAAACGTCTGTATCGTCCACCTGATCTAACCGAAGCACAAAGAATACTGGCGTGGCGTAGAGGATGGCCATAACGATTGACTGCTGCCATTGCAGTGCCCGTGACCGCGACCGCGATTCGACCGTTTGGACGGTGGGTGCAACATTCATTGCGCACGCCTTCTTTCATCCCGGATCAGGATGTGGGAAATTGATTTCTTAAACCACTCAGCACAGATTAGTTGCATCAATCGCCAATGTCTTCTGGAATGTGGCGTCGCTTCTGCCCTTGCAATAACTTTGATAACTGCCTGCCCAGGGTGATGGGCCGGGGGAATCAACCTCATGAATACGGGGAAAGAGAATTCCATTTGGGGGTGAAATTGAAGTATCGCCACAACTCCTTACAGTTCCAGGCTGCCCGGCTGTAGGTTGGCGGGAGTATGATTCGTTCTTCGCGCGCCCCTGCTGATTTCGCGCGACCAATCCCCCGGAGGACTTTCGATGGCGACCATGACAGAACCGATTCCGGGCAAGCTCAGCGATAAAGTGAGCTTCCGCCCTCGCTATGGCAACTACATTGGCGGCAAGTGGGTCGAGCCCGCTTCCGGCCAGTATTTCGAGAACGTAACGCCAATCACCGGGAAGACATTCTGCGAGATTCCGCGCTCCAATGCTCAGGACATTGAACGGGCCCTGGACGCAGCACATGCAGCCCGTGAAAGCTGGGGTCATACCAGCCCGACGCACCGCGCCATCCTGATGAACAAGATCGCGCAGCGCATGGAAGATAACCTCGACCTCCTCGCGCTGGCCGAGACATGGGACAACGGCAAGCCGATCCGCGAAACCGTGAATGCCGATCTTCCGCTGGCAATCGATCACTGGCGCTATTTCGCCGGCTGCATCCGTGCGCAGGAAGGCACGATCTCTGAGATCGATCACGACACCGTCGCGTATCACTTCCATGAGCCGCTTGGCGTTGTGGGCCAGATCATTCCGTGGAACTTTCCCATCCTGATGGCGACGTGGAAGCTTGCTCCGGCGATTGCCGCCGGAAACT
>NZ_JBARMD010000166.1:0-5624 GCF_049802275.1 Occallatibacter sp.
CCATATAACAAGGCAAAGATTCCGAACTCACTTCCTGACAGATGTCGTACGAGGATAAACGTCGTGAGAAAATTCCCTGCACTACTAATCCCTTGATCGACCGCAATGCCGTAGGAGGGAGAGGACATCCTGTTGAGTAGTGCTATCGCCTTAGCGGCGACCGGACCTGATGTGGCTTGCCCTGTGTACTCTATCTTTGTCATGTTAGTCAAGGGGATCGATCAGGGTACGGTGGTGCGGAATGCACTGGAAGCATTTAGGTGCAGCCCTTTGTCCCTCACTTATGTTGATAGTGAGTTTTTGTGATGGCTGCGGTCAAAGTGACAATTTCAGGCCCCAGCATCACATTGGAGCCGACATGAGTATTGCGATAAAGTGCGACGTTCGGGAATCGAGTGAAACGCGTTCGCTCTGCAAATATAGGCAACGTCTGCACCCTCGCTTGAAAGTTCACGATCTGACCAAGGAAGGTTAACTACTCGACGGTACGCGAAACTTGGTGGCCAATCTCCGATGCCGGTCCGCCCATAAAGGGGGCCTCTTCCGACAGGGTGTTTAGGCTGCCCCTGCTCCCTTAACAACCGCCGGAATCGTTCGCGCTAGGATCTTCATATCGAGCCAGAGCGACCAGCGGTCGATGTACTCCATGTCTAGACGCATCCACTGATCGAAGGAGAGAGAACTGCGGCCGCTGACTTGCCAAAGACAAGTGATTCCGGGGCGGACACTGAAGCGGCGGCGCTGCCAATCGTGGTTGAATCCGGTGTAGTCCCGTACCGGAAGTGGACGTGGTCCCACGAGACTCATATCGCCCTTGAGCACATTGAAGAGCTGCGGCAGTTCGTCGATGCTGGTTTTGCGAAGTAACTTTCCGACGCGAGTGATCCGTGGATCATCTGTGATCTTGAATACGGGGCCCTCTGCCTCGTTTTGTGTTTCAAGCTGAGCTTGTAGTTTTTCTGCATTCGGAACCATGCTGCGAAACTTGTAGAGCCGGAAGCGCCGCTTATTCAGTCCGATTCGTTCCTGAGAGAAGAGTGCGGGGCCCTCTGAATCGATCTTCACGAGAATCGGCGCGACAAGCATGAACGGGCTAAAGAAAATAATCAAGATGGCCGAGCCGAGGAGGTCGATAACACGCTTTGCGCCAAGCTCAATTCCCTCTGAAGGCACAGGATAATAGCTTACGAGTGGATCAGCACCTAGCTTAGAGACATCGGTCGCCACTGTGGGACCTTCGAAGAGATCTGAATGAACACGAACGATCACTCCCTGGTTCTGACAGATCTGACGCAGTTTGTCTTCCTGGTCATAAAAAGACTTGATCGGCAGCGCAATGATGACTTCATCAACAATGTGGCTTCGCAAGTAGGATCGGAATTCGGCGATCGTGGAGACTAGGTTCGGTTCAATGTGGCTGTTTGGGATTGGTCCAACCCAGACGTCATCGACAAATCCTACGAGAGTGTAACCAAGCTCCGGCATTTTCATCATTGCTTCTGCGCACGCCAAAGCTCGAGCATTGGTGCCGACGATGATCACGTGGCGCAGGTTGTGACCGCGAAGGCGGACGACTTTCAGCGCTTGGCGTAATACCAGTCGAGAAAGAATGAGACAAGCGAGTGTCAGCGGCAGAAAGCGGAATACAACCGCCGGAGTGATGTTCAGAATTCGGAAAAAGATACCGACAGCGAAGAGCAAGATCGTGGCAATGACGGATGCTTTTGACAGATCGGTAAGCTCTGACAAGAAGGGAGCGAGACGCTTGGACTGATAAAGACCCAAAAGAGAGAACGTTTGTCTCCAGAGAAAAAGAAGGACCGCGATTCCAAAGATCGTATGCACCTGGATGCGCTCTGCAACCAAAATTGGAAGGGGGGTGAATAGCGCCCGTCCGAGAACGGACACGCAAAGCGCCGCGACCAGAAGGACCAGGTCGAAAGACTTGAAGATGTAGAGAAGAACCTGACGTCTGAAGTTGAGCATCGTCGATCTCAGTTCGGTAGCTCTATAGTTTGCTGTAAAGCTCTTCAGGGATCGGGAAGGTCCGATTGTTCAGCACAGTGCCCAGAAGACGGACATTCATTGACTGGAGGGCTTTCTTGGCTCTTAGCGCTGCTGCCTTGCGAGTTGAATTGGCTTCAATGACCAGGACGGTGGCATCCACAATCTGCCCGAGGACACCCGCGTCGCTGCGGTCGTTGACGCTGGGAGCGTTGATGAGCACGAAGTAGTAAGAGCGTTTCAGTTCAATCAGCTTGTTCTTCAGTACATCCGCCTCAGCGAGAACGCCCCTGTGGGTTGGGTCCAAGGAATCGGCATCAGCCATCCAAAGGTTAGGTTCTATTTGGGTGCATCCATCGCACCATGAGTCGTTCAGACTCGGGACCCGGGATTCCCTGATTCTGTGGGTTAGTCGCGAATCATGAACATCGCCATCGACGAGACAGACAGAGTGGCCACTGAGAGCCGCAAGCAACCGGCCGAGTTCGAAGCAGATCAGGCTGCTTTCGTTTTCTCGATCGACACCACAAAACAGGACGTCGTGGGGGGTATCAGCTCCGTCGGCGAGAAATACATTCTGCGCAAATCCCATCAATTCCGGGCTGAAGTGGATCCGGGGAACGCTACGAGAAGCATCTCGACGGCTGCGTAAATGAGCTGCGGTCGAAGGCTCACGTTCATCTTCGATCTGTTTCAGTAAGTCGAAGTTCTGGCTCATGGTCTATTTGCTCCCAGGTGCATCCGGAACGGCTACATCGTCAGTGCTCGGCAGTCGTAGAGTACGGCCGGTTTCAATATGATCCGGATCTGTAATCTGTGGATTGAGCATGCGGATCTGACGCAATAGCGTCCCGTTGAACATCCCTAAGTGACTGGTGGCGATCCTTTCCAACGTGTCACCCGAAGCAATTGTGACCTTCTGCGGTCCTGGGTTCTCAGTACGACCAGGTTGAGCAGTCGTCGGTGGCTGGACGGGCGACGAGGAGTGCATTTCCTGTTGTACTGCGAAATCAGAGGCAACAGTTGGGATAGTGGGCTTCAAATGAGTCATCGAATCGTTCGACCACATCCGGAATCCAAAGAGCGCAGCAACCATTCCGAGGACGAGAACGCCAGCATAAAGCGGCACGGGAAAACGCGAGCGGATAGATCTCTCTTTGATCACTGATCCCGATGGCGCTTCATGTTCTGATTTGGCAGGATGTGAGACCTGAACTGGAGGGACGTTCTCTAGCTCGAGATCCGCCAACGCATCGTTGACCATTGCCGCGTCGACCTGTTGGGACTTTCTAGCGCAGCAAAGGCAAAGTGAATTGAAGCACAGCGTATTGATGACGCGTGGTATTCCTGAGCTTGCCTCGGCGATCAGATTGAAAGCCTCCGGTGAGAAGAGCTCGCTGCCCCTATACCCTGCGAACGAAAGACGATGCTGGATGTAGGCCCGAGTTTCAGCTGCCGACAGTGGCGCGATCCGACAGAGCGTGAAAATTCGTTGGCGGAGCTGAGCGAGATCAGGTCTTGCGAGCGTGTCAGCCAGCTGGGGCTGTCCGGCCAGAACAACCTGGATCAGTTTTGATCGCGTCGTCTCAAAGTTTGTGAGCAGACGAATCCCCTCCAATGTGTGAGGAGATAGGTTTTGAGCCTCATCGATAACGAGAACGACGGGCCGGCCTTTCCGGGCTTCAGCACTGAGGAGCTGATTAATCTGGTGATATCTGTCAGCTATTGTCGGGCCGGGCTCGACGCCGCTGTCGCGCAAGATGTAGGTCACGATGTCATCTGGACCGCAGAACGTGTTGAAGAGGAAGACCGTCTTTGCGCACTCTTTTATGTGTTCCAGAAACTCGAAGAGCAAAGTTGTCTTGCCCATTCCCGGCTCCGCAATGAGGGTGGCGAATCCCCGATTGGCGTAGAACGCGCAATACAGTGATGCCAGAGCCTCGCGATGCGAGTTGCTGTGGAAGAGAAAGCGCGGATCCGGCGTTGCACCGAATGGCTGTTCAGCGAGTTTGAAGTACTTGAGAAACATTGCAAATCACTCCGTAGTCTTCCTGGGCAAGGCAGCAAGAACAGGCATTTCCAAATAGCCCACGACTTCATCGGGGGTCCGGAAGGACGGGTCAGCGAAGTCGGCGATGAAGCCCGTGCCGATACTCAAAAAGAACGCCAACATAAGGGTGATGCCGCCAGTTCTGGCGGGAGATTGAACGGGAAATGCAGGTGCGACAGGCTGCTCAGCAACGGCAACGTTGAGAATTCCGCGCTGATCGAGAGCATCGCTGATCCTGGCCTCTTCCCGCTTTCTCAGATAGAGCAGGTAGTTTTCTTCTTGAGTTTTCTCGGTCCGCTTCAAATCTTCCTGGGTAAGGCCCATCTCTTCCAAAGTCTTCGCTTCCGATCGATACTCATTGGCCGCCACGCTCAATGCCGTTGCCCTAGCTTCGAATCCGCTCAGATCGGCTTGTGCCTTTGCGAGATCGCTCCGCAGCATCATGTAGGTCGGATCCTGATTGGTGGTTTGCTCCTTGGGTGGTGCGCTTTCTTCAGCGCCGATCGAGGCTTTCGTCTCCGCAATCTGCTTCTCAACTTCCCGGACCAGGGGGTAGGAGGGATCGTATTTGGTCAGCAACTCAGTTCGCTTTAGCTCGAGGTTCAGGAGCGTGGACTTGAGTTGCTGCATGAGCTGTGGATTTTCTCCGGTCCGGATCTCCGTTGTCAGTCTGGGTTGCATCGCGTTGAGCTGTGTCTCCAACGTGCGGATGCGCCGGGCAGTTTCGACGGCCGATGCCTCAGCCTGGTGTGCTGTCGCATTGAAATCAGCGAGCCGCTGAAGGATGAGGTCCTTTTGAACTTGTGCGTCGACAACCCCGTTTTTCTGCGTGAATTCCGCCAACTGTGCCTGGGACTGCTCCAATCCTTGCTGGAATCGATCGGTCTGCTGATCAAAGAATTTGAATTCTCCAGAGGGCCGGTGCACTTCGCGGTGCTTCTCCAGGTACGCTTTTGCTACCGCGTTCAGCACCGTGGCAGCCAATTGTGGATCGCCGGTACGATACTTCACCTCGATCACATTGGTCTTGCGAATCGGCTCGACATCAAGATCCTTGTCCAATTTGCGAACCGCCGAAGCGACAGCCGTCTCCTGTTTGGGATGGCTGAAAATAGAAGACGATCTGTTCTGAAGGTTGGTCGCGACGACCACCTTCCGCAGCAGGTCGTCGCTACGAATAAGCTCGACCTCGGAGTTCAGATCCTCCTCCGTAATTGCTCCCGAGTCCTGCGCGGGGGCGTTCGCGCTGGCGGTCACCATCATGTCAGTGCGCTGGCGCAGAACGAGAAACTTCATATGCGCTTCGTACCTGCGCATCCAGAGCCCCGAGAGAAGCACCAGCACCAGGACGCCTAAGAATGTTCCAAAAATCACCCGTCGTTGCCGGAAGACTACGGCGACAATATCCCTTAGAGTGGGCAGTGGTCGACGCTCGTACGGGCGGAAGTCCATCAAGTCGTTTGCCATAACGCGTTCACCTAAAAGATCCCTGGGGTGGCATACACTCCCAGATTGGTCGTGGGCAGGTATCTGGCGATTTTCGAGATCTGATTCTGTGGAACGAAGATCA
>NZ_JBARMD010000167.1:0-3610 GCF_049802275.1 Occallatibacter sp.
ACCATGGGTCCTCAACACGCCTATGGCATCGCTACGCGCCTTGAGCAAGTCTCAGGCGAACTGCTGAATCTGAACCAGGGCACGATTTATCCGGCCCTGGTGCGGCTCGAACAGCACGGCTGGACGCGCGGCAACTGGGGCAAGACGGAGAACAATCGCGAAGCGAAGTACTACACCATCACCAAGGCTGGAATGAAGGCTCTCGATGAAGAAACCGTGCGCTGGCGGCAGATGGCGGGCGTAGTAGAAAAACTGCTGACGGAGGAACAATAGCCATGGCTCGCTTTCGGAGATTCCTCGCCAAACTTCGCGACAAGTTCCGCAACAACCGGGCTGAGCAGGAACTTGCGCGCGAGGTAGCGTCGCATCTGTCTTTGCTCGCGGATGAATTTGAGCGCCGTGGGATGTCGCAGGAGGATGCGCGGATCGCGGCGAAGCGGACTTACGGCGGCGTGGAACAAGCCAAGCAGGCGCATCGCGACGAGCGAACGCTGTTGTGGATTGAACAAACCATGCAGGATCTTCGCCACGCCTGCCGGACTCTGGCGCGCAGTCCGGGATTCACTTTGGTTGCCGTCGCTACGCTGGCTCTCGGAGTTGGCGTCAACACAACGCTGTTTAGCGCCTATGATGCAGTGGCGCTGAAGCAACTGCCGGTTGCCGATGCGAACCACGTCGTGCGCCTCATGCGGACGCTCGAAAGCCACTTCGTTGGCGAGAACCAGTATGCATTTTCTTACCCCGAGTACATCAACCTTCGCGATCGCCAGAACGCGTTTCAAAGCGTGATCGCGGCCAGTTGGCCGGTGCGGGTCCTTGTTTCACAGGAAGACGAAACTGGCGGTGGATCGACTCAATTCAAAACCGCAAAGGCGCAGATCGTCTCAGGCAATTATTTTGGGGCCCTGGGCATCAACGCAATGCTTGGTCGCGTATTTGGCCCCAATGAGGATCGCGCTCCCGGCGGCAATACGGTTGTGGTACTCAGCCACTCATACTGGCTGCGCCAGTTCCGCGGTGATCCGCAAGCGCTAGGAAAAGTCATAAGAATCGGCAACACATCTTTCACCGTCATCGGCGTCGCTCCACGCGAGTTTACCGGGACGAGTCTCAATCCGCAGGTTCCCGATCTGTGGGCGCCGGCTTCGATGCAACAGCAACTTGTTCCGGGACAGGACTGGCTGCATAGGCCCACAGACTTTGAGTTCCAGGTTCTCGGCCGGCTCGATCCCGGCGTCGGATTGAAACAGGCACAGGCCGAAACCGATGCGCTGATTCGCCAGTTCGCCACTACATATGTCACTCGCGACCACACGCTCTCCGTTCGGCTCGAACGCACGGCCTTCTTCGGCAATATCGACGATCCTCGTTTTCGGGCCGGGGTGGGAGCCGTGATGGTTCTCTTCGCTTTGGTGCTGCTGGTGG
Source organism: Occallatibacter sp. (assembly GCF_049802275.1). Taxonomy (NCBI): domain Bacteria; kingdom Pseudomonadati; phylum Acidobacteriota; class Terriglobia; order Terriglobales; family Acidobacteriaceae; genus Occallatibacter; species Occallatibacter sp. The sequence continues at coordinate 1,426 of NZ_JBARMD010000167.1, forward strand.
CCTGCGCCAATGTGACGAACATGCTGGTTGCACGTGGCGCCACGCGGCAAAAGGAGATCAGCGTTCGACTCGCAATGGGAGCGAGCCGTGCTCGCGTAGTGCGACATCTTCTTACCGAGAGCCTGCTGCTCGCGCTGGGCGGCGGCATTACCGGACTGGCGCTGGCAGCGGCTGCCAGCAAACTGCTTTGGGTCGCGCTCAACCAGATACTGGTGCGTCAACTCGGCAGCGATTTTGTTCTGAGCCTGAATCTCAATCCCGACGCACGCGTGCTGGCCTATGCACTCGGCTTGGCGGTGGCCACGGGTTTCCTCTTCGGGCTGTCGCCGGCATTGCAGTTCACGAAACCGGACCTGAACACCTCACTCAAGGATGAAAGCACGTCATTCGGGCGCGGCGTAACGCGCTCGCGGATGCGCGGATTGCTTATCGGAGGCCAGGTCGCTGTCTCCATGCTGCTCCTCACTACTGCAGGGTTGCTCATTCGCGGCCTTGCACGCTCCCAAGCTGCCGAGCCCGGCTTTGATACTCACGACGTTTACCTGCTGCGCGCCGACTTCGGAGACGATCCTGTAAAAGCGACGGCCAGGTTTCATCGCATGACAGATTGGCTTAAGACTCTTCCGGAAGTGGCGAATGTTTCCTACGGCACCGCTCCGATGTTGGGAACCTGGACGCCGCCCATCACCGTCAAGAGGGGCGACGCTTTGCAGGGATCGATTGAATCTCGTACTCTCGCGGGTTATGCATCCGACAACTTCCTGAACACCCTGGGCATCGCCGTCCTGCGCGGCCGCAATTTTACCGCGCGGGAGTCGGCTTCTGGCGCGCACGTCGCCGTGATCAGCGCTTCCACAGCACGGCTCTTCTGGCCCAACCAGGATTCTCTGGGCAAACACTTCCAACTCGACCTGCATTTCGATGGCAAGCTCACTGAATACGAAGTCATCGGCATCGCCAGGGATGTTCGATTCGCAAACCTGACGCGCATCGATCCTGCGCGTGTCTACCTCGCCGCTGATCCACTGTTGATCGAGCCAGTGTTCTTCACGGTCCGTGGCGATCAGCAAGCGGCACTCGGCGGAGTGTGGAAGCATCTACGCACTTTCGACAGCGACATCTTACCGGGTGTCTCTCTTTGGAATGTGGAGACCATGCTTCTGGACCCGCAGCGAACACTTGCCCGCGCGCTGGCAATGCTGGCGGCGGTTCTCGCTTTGCTGGCACTCTCGCTTGCGGGCATTGGAATCTATGGCGTCATGGCATACGTGGTGAGCCAGCGAACACAGGAGATCGGCATTCGCATCGCGCTGGGCGCAACGGCCAGCCGTGTCCTGAGGAGTATTGCCGTTGCTGGACTTCGTCCGGTATTGATCGGCATGGTTGTTGGAATGGCCGCCGGCGCGGGTCTCTCGTTGCTGCTGCATCGCACACTAGCCTTACCGGGATCGGCCGATTTTCTCTACGGGGTCAGCTTCTACGATCCGCTGACTTTTGTGGGAATCACGGTGTTCCTGGTTGCCGTTTCTCTGATGGCAAGCCTGGTGCCCGCGTCGCGCGCAATCAAAGTCGATCCTTTGGTGGCTTTGCGCTATGAGTAGAGAAGTTCAGAGTTCTAAGTTCAGATTTCGGAGTTGGCCGGCCCGCCCAAAATCCCGCGGTACTTTGACTACCGACCTAGAACTCTGAACTTATCTGCCGCTCGCCTTACTTAACTTTCCCTGCTTTACCGTGAAGCGTTCACCGCGCCAGATGATGGTGTTGCCGGCGAAGCCTGCGACCCACAGACCGGTGGCGACGAGGTCACGCAGCGGCAGCAGCCATAAGGTGGCGAGCACCTGGTGGTCGCCGAGGACTTCAGCGCCGACCGTCATGGCGAGAGTAAGACGCAGGAAGAAACTCATCGCCAGGATCCAAAGACTGAGCGGACTCAGGCCGCTGGCAATGATGTTCAGAACAGCTAGCGTGAATCCTTGAGTGAAGAGGAGGCCCGCGTAGCCACCGGGGCGGGCATCGCGCACGGTGCGTAGCCAGCGAAGTTGATGATCGCAGAAGTCACGCCAGGCATAAGCGGGAACGCTGGTTTCGACGACGTCGCTGGAGAGTGCGATGCGGTACCCCGCTTTGTAGATGCGCTCGCCGAGTTCGTAGTCGTCCGCGAGATGATCGACGAGTGCTTCGAAGC
>NZ_JBARMD010000168.1:0-12375 GCF_049802275.1 Occallatibacter sp.
CGCACATCATTGTTTGTCTGCTGATCGGGATCGATGGAATTCACCGCCGCACGAATGGAGTGCAACAATTTCAGCGGCGATCCGTCAGCGCGGACGAGGACCTGCACATACATTCCCATAGCCACCGGGTAGGGAACGAACACTTCCGGGAAGACCGGCTTGGAAAGGCCTTCATCAAGCTTGTCCCCGGTAACACCCACAATCAGCAAACCATCTTCGATGCCCGGTGCCGTCAGCAAATAAGGAGGCTGAGGCTTCAATTCCGGAACCTTGATCGTATGACCAACAGCATCACCGGCAGGGAAGTAGCGCTTCACGAAGGCCTGGTTCACCACCGTGATAGCTGCGCCGCGGCGGGTTTCTGCTTCGTCCCAGAATCTTCCCTGCATCAACGGAATTCGCAATGCCGGAAAATACTCCTTGCTGACCATATTGAAACGTATCGATTGGTCCCCGGAAGAGGGCTTGCCCACAATTTCGAACTTGGTCTTGAATCCATTGTCTGGCGGAGTCGCGTTACTCGAGACCGCTGCGAGTTTCACACCCGGAACCGCTGACACTTTTGCATACAATTGTTCGAAGTAGGCGGCTCTCTCAGGCCATGTCTTGTACGAACCGTCGTGTATCGGAATTCCAACCGACATGATGTCGTGCGGATCGTAACCGAGCCTGGTGTTCGCTACTTTTAGAAAACCTTCAATCGCCGCGCCCGCGCCTGCCATCATTAGCAGCGTGAGCGCGATCTGGCCGCCAATCAGGATTGAGTGCGTTCTGCGCCCCTTCACATCTCCAGTCGTCTTGCGGGTATTCGATTGCATGATCTGGCTGACTTCGGGCCGGGAGAGCTGCCAGGCCGGCCACAGCCCAAACAGAATCCCGGTAGTCACCGCGACAAGAATCGAAAAGATCAGCACAGGAACGTTGATTTGAATTGCGGCTTCATGAGGGAACGAGAATTCCGGAAGATTGGCCACAATCACAGCGATGGTTTTGTAAGCGAGCAGAAGGCCCAACCCTGCACCGGTGAGCGAAAGCAGTAGAGACTCCGTGAGTAATTGGCGGACAATCCTCGACTGGCTCGCTCCGATAGCCGAACGCACTGCAAACTCGTGCTGCCGCGCCGTTGCCCGGGCAAGAAGCAGAATGGAGACATTGCCGCAACCAATTAGCAGCAGCAGAGCAACCGAACCAAACAACAGGTAGAGAGTGCCTCCGAGTTGCTTGACGAAATCTTCGTTGAGACCAACCACATGAAGGTGCTTCCAATCTTGCGGGAAATGCTTCGGCGTCTCCTTTGCGAATTGACGAAGGAGTGGTTCAAGCGCGGAGTCGGCCTGTGCATGCGTAATGCCGGGTTTCAGTCGAATGCCCGCATAGAATCCCTTCACCTGGTCCCCGGTAATCTTCAGCGGCAGGTAGACGTCTCCGTCACCCCACGTAAAGCGCGCGCCGGAAACACCAACAATGGTGTAGTTCTTGCGCAACAGCTGAATCGTCTTGCCCAGCACGGACGGATCGCCGTTGAAGTGTCTCTGCCAGAACTTGTAGCCGAGCACGACAACCGGCTGCGGATCCTGACCGTCGATCGCATCTGATGGCTGCAACCCGCGACCAAGCGCCGCTGGTACACCCAGAAAGTTGAACCCGTTCGAACTGAGATAAACGCCCTGGACGTCTTCCGGGAGATCGGCGCCTGTGACTGTCAGGCTCCAGTCATCTTCAAGGAATGTATCCTCCACTACGGGCGACTTGCGGAGTTCCTGCCATTGCGAACCAGTCACCCCAAAGCCGTTCAGATCACCCGATGGCATCGTCAGACGCATATGTATCATGCGATCCGGGTCTTTGTATGGATACGGGTCCATCAGGATCGCATAGACAACGCTGAATACCGCTGTTGTAGCTCCGATTCCCAGTGCCAGCGAAACAATTGCCGTGAGGGTGAACCCGGGCATCTTGATCAACTGCCTTATACCGAAACGGATATCCTGGAACACCGTCTTCATGTGCGCTCCTTCAACGTGAGATCGTCAGGCGGACCACTGGAAGCAGATACCGAACCCATCGGGGTCTTTCAAATAGAGCTGTTTCATGCCGTACCACGCCACCTTCGGCGGACTGGCCTCAAAGCCTTGTGCCACGAGATGCTGATAGGCGCCATCCACATCGGGACATCCGAAATAGAGGCAAGTGTCCTGGTGCCCAGACCAGCGTCCCGCATCGGGTGCCTCCGGCACATCGTCCGGATCGTAGGCTGTGTTCAGCATGATCGTTGCATTCGAAAGCCGCAGCATCGCCCAGTTCACGTCATCGGGATCGTCCGACATCGCTTTGGACCTCTCCGTGACCGTGAACCCCAGCACGTCGCGATAGAACCGAATCGATCGCGGCATATCAAACACCTGCACCATCGGAGCCAAACCCTGAACTTCAATTGCCATTGAGAGGAACCTCCGGGGATTCTGCGCCGTGGCGCACCTGGGCTTCGGCTTCAGTAAAGCAAGCTGAAGCCCAATAGCATAGCTACGCAAGTTGTTGATTTGATGTTCGGAACGAAGGGCTACCGTTCAAAAACACTGTACGATTCCGGCGCCTCGTGTTCAGAATTGGACGGTTTTCCATCGATTCGAGCCGATCAAGGCGATGCGCCTGCTCCAAAAGTTTACGTTCTAGAAATGCTCTATACTCAAACTTGCTATGGCCTCCGAAAAAACCTTCTACCTTGAAACTTTCGGGTGCCAGATGAATGCCCATGACTCCGAAAAGGTCATTGGCACATTGCTCCACGAAGGTTACCGCCAAGTCGACACTGAAGAAGACGCGGCCTTGATCCTCTACAACACCTGTTCCATCCGCGATAAAGCCGAACAGAAAGTCTTCAACCGCCTCAACGACTACAAGAAGCTGCACAAGGCCGGCAAACGCTTTGGGGTGCTGGGGTGTGTTGCCCAGCAGGAAGGCGAGCGGATATTCGAGCGAGCGCCCTATGTCTCACTCGTCTCCGGATCAGCTTCCTACCGCAAACTCCCTGAGATGCTCGGCCGCCTCGAAGCTGGCGAGAACCGCATCACTGGACTCGACGACCGGCAGACCGACGAGACCTTTGAAACCGAATTTACTTCGCGTCAGAATCCCTATCGCGGATACATCACCATCATCGAAGGCTGCGACAAATTCTGCGCCTACTGCGTGGTCCCTTACACGCGAGGCAAAGAGCGCAGCCGCGGATCAGTCTCGGTGCTGGCGGAAGCGCGCCGTATCGCCGACCAGGGATACACCGAAATCCAACTCCTCGGCCAGAACGTCAATAGCTACCGCGATCCGGAAGGGAAGTTGAGCTTCGCCGAGTTGCTCGCAGCCGTCGGCCAGGTCCCGGGCATCCGCCGCGTGCGGTTTACTACAAGCCATCCCCGCGATTTCACGCGGGACATCGTCGAAGCCATCGACGCCTACTCAACCCTCTGCGATCACGTGCATCTCCCGGTTCAGTCCGGCTCATCGCGCGTCTTGAAAATGATGGCCCGCGAATACACAACCGACTGGTATCTTGAGCGCATCAGCTGGATTAAGTCAGCGAAGCGAAGGATCTCGCTGTCGACGGACATCATCGTTGGGTTTCCTGGAGAGACCCCTGACGATTTCATCCAGACTATGGACTTGCTGCAGGAGGTCCAGTACGATTGCGTCTTCGGTTTCAAATACTCCGGCCGGCCCAACACTCCGGCCTTGACCATGATCGATTCCGTTCCCGAGACAGAGAAAGCGAAGCGACTCCAGGTCGTACTTGATCGACAACGAGAGATCCAGAGAACGAACTACGCCATGCATTTAGGGGAGCAAATGGAAGTGATGGTCGAGGGTACAAATCCGGCCCGTGGCCAGATTTCCGGCAGAAGTACCCAGAACAAGCCGGTCAACTTCACGACATCTCTGCCCATTGCGCCGGCACCGGGCTCCTATATGAAGGTGAGAATCACAAACACATTTCCCAACAGCCTCGTCGGAGAGGCCGTTTAAGGCAGTAGCGAGAGAGGGAGCGCCCATGGACATAGAAGTGCGAATCCGCGGTTTGATGATGGATCCATCCACAAACATGCCGATCGTCGTGCTCAAAGACGTCGGCTCCGACACTGTAATGCCCATCTGGGTTGGGATCTTTGAGGCCAACGCAATCGCCATCGAGATAGAGAAAGTGTCAGCTCCGCGACCGATGACTCATGACCTGGCCAGGAATCTCATGCGCAACATGAATGCTCGGCTGGAAAAGATAGTGATTACGGAACTTAGAGACGATACCTTCTTTGCACTTCTGTGGATTCGCCAGGACGGCGAGCTGATGACCATGGACGCACGCCCGTCGGATGCTATCGCGCTGGCGCTCCGCGCTGACTGTCCTATTTTCGTATCCGAACAAGTCATGCAATCAGCAAAGTTGAATATGGCCGGTCCACCAGAAGGCCCCACGGCCGAAGAACTCCGCGGCTGGCTCGAAGGCCTCAATGATGAGGACCTTGGCCGATACAAAATGTAGGGAAGCGAAGCTACCAGTTCGGCTCCGGGAAAATTGTACAGACTTGAGGGTGGCCTATGGTGGCAGAACCCTCTCCGCCGCGGCAGCTTCGATCTGGCTGTTAATCTCTGCCCCCAGCAGCAGCATCAACCCGGTGATGTAGAACCACGTCAGCAAGATGATTACAGCTCCCAGCGACCCATACGTTACGGTGAAGTTGTTGAAGAAGTGCAGATAGAGGCGCAGGCCAAACGACGCCACCAGCCACCCGGTAATGCCAACCGATCCGCCCGGCGTCAGCCAGTGCCAGCGTCTCTTTCTCCAATCCGGCGCCCAGTAGTAAAGCACCGCAAATGTTAGTGCCAGCAACGCGGTGGCCACGATCCAGCTTGTTAACCTGATGCCTAGTTCTGTGGCCGTGCGCACCAGCAGTTCAGAGATGCTACGATCTGCCATTCGCGCATAATAGTCGCCCAGCAGCATGGAGGCCAGTCCAAGCGTCACGATGATCGTGAGCAGAATCGTCAGTGCGATAGCCTGAACGCGCGCCGCGATATACGATCGCGAGTCGTCAATTTTGTATACCGCATTCAGTGTGTCCTGGATTGCCGATATTCCCACCGACGCCGACCAGATGGCCGCGATCAGCCCAAACGTAACCTTGCCCGGTGTGGCAGCAGCCGTCGTTTCATTGAAGGTGCTCAACACAGTTCCCAATGCCGCCGTAGGGATCACCACCGCGAGGTAATCGAGCAATTTGTCATAGAACTGGAAGGCAGAGCGGGCCGCCAGGCCCAGGACGGAACTTGCGCAAAGAAGCGTGGGAAATAGCGCAAATAGGAAATAGAATCCCAGCTCCGCCGAATGACCGAATACGCGATCCTCGATCAGCGCCTTCCACGTTCTTTTGATGATCAACCTGGGCGGAACTCCCTGAAGATTCCAGAGCGATTCGAGCGGGAAGTGAGACACGGTCTCCCAGATTCGCCGTTCCCGGCGATTCAATCGCGGATCGACGCTGGATCTCTCGGCAGAGATAAGCCCCTCGAATCGAAAGCAGCGATCACTTTGCCTTGGATGCGCGGCAACACCGGATCGATAGTCCGGCCCCCACGCCGATCATTGGGTATTATGCAATCCTTCCATCCGGGAAAACACTGTGTCCGCTATCAAAGCATCGGCGCACTGAGCAAACAGGGCTTTCCGACTCGCATCCAAAACTCCAATGGAGTCTCAAACCGGAACTGCGCAGGGAACTGCTCCGCGCCACGCGCGAGCCGCCAGATGGCTTCCCATTGTGCTGACCATATCCGTGCTTGCATTTCTATCCGCAGCAGTTGGAGCCCAGATCCCGCAAGACTCCGACACGCCGCCGACTGAGCAGATTCTGGCTTCTTACGAAGGCCAGCCCGTCACGACCATCGATATCGCTGGACGCCCCGACCTTAAGGTTGCCCAATTCACATCGGAGTTCGCGCAACAACCCGGCCAGCCGTTCGACAAGCAAAAGGTCGACCGTACTGCAGCCGCTCTCAAAGCCGCTGGCCGTTTTCGCAATGTTCGCGTCCATGTGGAACCCGAAGCCAAAGGGCTGCGCGTCCTGTTCGTGATTGAGCCGGCTGTCTATTACGGCATCTTTCAGTTTCCGGGTGCTGAGCGCTTTGCCTATCCCCGGCTGGTGCAGGTCGCGAACTATGTCAGTCAGTCTCCGTACAATGCCACTGAAGTTGAGCACGATCGCCGATCGTTGATGCGCTTCTTTCAGCAGACGGGCTACTTTCAGGCCCAGGTCTCAACCGAGCTCAAAATCGATGTCCAGCATGAGATCGTAAACGTGATTTTTCACTCCGATCTTGGCCGCAGGGCAAAGTTCGGTGCCATCGACATCGCCGGCCTTCCCCCCGCTCAATCCACAGATCTGGAGCATCGTCTCACCACGCTCTTTACCCGTCTTCGCGGAGCGGCGATTCGCAATGGCAAAACCTATAATCGCGCCACGCTCAATAGGGCGACGAACTATATAGAAGACCGTCTGCGGAAGGACGGATTCCTTGCCGCTCAGGTCAAACTTGAAGGCGCCGAGTACCATGCAGACACTAATCGCGCCGATATTCATTTCAGCGTTAACCCAGGCGCCAAGACTCACGTGCTCATCGCCGGTGCACACCTCTGGCCGTGGACAAAGAAGGCCTTGCTGCCCGAGTACCAGGGCGTCGGCGTAGATGAAGAAACCGTGCAGGAAGGACAGCGGGCACTCATCTCCTACTACCAGAAGAAGGGCTACTTCGACGTGAAGGTAACGTCAGATATGACCGGAGACGAAAAGCTTCGCACCGTCGTCTATCACGTATCCAAGGAGAAAAAACACAAAGTTAGTGACGTGCGCATCACCGGCGAATCACAGTTGAAAGCGGATGATCTTATGCCGCACGTCGTCGTGCAGAAGAAGCGTCTCTTTTCGCACGGCCAATTCAGCGATCAACTTGTTCGCACCAGCATCAACAATCTCAAGGCCGTTTACCAGTCGCAAGGGTTCAGCAGCGTGGAGGTCACTTCTTCGGTGGTCAATCACGGCGGCAACATCCAGGTTGCTTTCCGCATCGCGGAAGGCCCGCGCGACATTGTGAATGCGCTATCCATCGAAGGTGCTCACACCTTTCCCCAATCGCAATTTGCGCCTGATGGGCTGAAGGTAGCTGCGGGACAGCCGTATTCCCAGGCAAACGTGCAAGCCGACCGCGCCTCAATCGTTGCGAACTACCTGAAGGCGGGGTATCTCTCTTCAAGCTTTCGTGAAACTGCCACGCAGGTATCCAAGAGCGATCCGCACCATATCAACGTCGTCTACCACATCTACGAAGGCCCGCGCGTTTTCACCGGCGATATATTGACGCTGGGCCGTGTTCGAACCCAGCAGCGCCTCATCAACCAGGACATCGCGCTCATCAAACCGGATCAGCCACTCACCGAAACAAGTCTGCTGACAGCCGGTAGCAACCTTTACAACCACACCGGCGTCTTCGATTGGTCCGAGGTCGATCCCAAAAGACAGATAACCACGCAGACGAACGAAGACGTCCTCGTAAAAGTGCATGAAGCAAAGCGCAATGACTTTACCTACGGCTTCGGCTTTGAAGTTATCAACCGTGGTGGAAGCGTTCCCAGCGGAACCGTTGCGGTGCCCGGTCTTCCGCCCGTTGGACTACCCTCCGATTACACGACCAGCGAGGCTACGTTCTGGGGGCCGCGCGGAAGCCTGCAGTACACACGCAACAACCTTCGCGGCAAAGGCGAGTCGCTTTCTGTAACCGCATTCGGAGGCCGGCTGGATCAGCGTGCAGGCATCTACTACATCGATCCGAACTTCCGCTGGTCATCATGGAAGTCCACCGCTTCGTTCTCTGCCGAGCGCAATGAAGAAAATCCGATATTCTCGTCGCAACAGGAGATCGGCAGCCTCCAGATCCAGCGGTACATCGACAGCGCAAAAAAGAATCTCTTTTTCGTAAAATACAACTTCAGCAAGACAGACCTTACGCGCATTTTGATCCCTGACCTCGTTCCACCTGAGGATCAGCACGTTCGACTCTCAGGTTTCGGAGCAAACCTTACGCGCGATACACGCGACAATGTTCTCGACGAACACAAGGGCGTGCTTGGCTCCCTTGAACTAGACGTCTATTCGACCAAGCTTGGATCCAACGTCGACTTTGCAAAACTGACCTCGCAGGCTGCATTCTACAAAGAGAAGTTTCACCATATCGTTTGGGCCAATAGCATTCGCATCGGTCTTGCGCAGCCTTTTGCCAATAGCTTCGTTCCCTTGAGCGAGGCATTCTTTACCGGCGGCGCCGATTCGCTGCGCGGATACCCCCTCGATGGTGCCGGGCCGCAGCGCAATGTCTTTGTGTGCAGTACCGGCCAGACCATTCCAGATTGCCCCCAGATCAGCGTGCCCAGCGGAGGAAACGAACTGCTCGTCATCAATGCCGAAGCCCGGATACCGGTCCCCCTGAAGAAAGGCCTCAGCATCGTTCCGTTTTATGACGGTGGGAATGTATTTCCACGCATCGGCTTTCACGATTTCACTTCGCTCTATTCGAACAACGTCGGCATCGGCTTGCGTTATTCCACACCCGTCGGCCCAGTGCGCATCGACATCGGACACAATCTGAACCAGCCGGTTCCGGGTGTGAGCGCAACACAATACTTCATCAGCATCGGCCAGGCATTCTGAGGAATTCACAATCATGCAGCCCACTACCAGCGCTCCTGATCCCCACGAACCGCGACCCCCTCGATCCCTTCGCCGTCCTCTGCTCATCGCCACACGGTTCATCGCCGTATTCATCGTCTTTCCCATCCTGCTTGGTGCCGTAGTTTTCGCGATTCTGGTGAACACCTCACGCGGGCACGCGTATCTTATTAACTTGATCCAGAAGCAGGCCGAGACAAGTCTGGGAGTTCCCGTACGCCTTCAGAATTTGGATCTGCACTTATTCAGCCTCAGCGCCGACCTCTACGGCCTCACGATTGATGGCGCCAGTCAGCACCCCAATCCGCCGTTGCTCCAGGTGCAGCATGCCGAGGCAGCTGTTCGCGTCGTCTCCGTTTTCAGGCACCAATGGTATTTCGATAACATTCGCATCGATAATCCTGTCGCGCAGATATATGTCGACAAGAACGGAGTCTCCAACCTTCCCACATTCAAGAGCAGCAACAACAGCAGCAACACGACAGTATTCGATTTGGCCATTCGACACGCCGTCCTCGCCAATGGAGCGGTCTTCTATAACAACCAGCCAAGCTCCCTTGCGCTCGATCTCAGCAATGTTCAGTTCAACGCTAAATTCAACAGCGTTCTGCAGAAGTATTCCGGAACGCTGGCCTATTCGGATGGCAGGTTCAACTACGCGGGTACCCAGGCGCCCACGCACGCGGTCAGCCTGCAATTTGAGGCCACGCCAACAACGTTCCATCTCTCGCGAGCGCAGATCCAATCCGGCAACACGAATCTCGTCCTCAATGCAACGATCAATAACTACAGCGCGCCCGTTGTGCAGGCCCAATACAACGCAACGGTGGATGGCCAGCAGTTAGCCGGAATTCTGCACGACCCCACCATACCGGCAGGCCTGGTCTCCGTCTCCGGCAACGCGAAGTATCACTCGATGCCCGGGCGCACCCTTCTGCAAAGCCTTACCGTGCAGGGCGATCTCACCAGTCGCGAACTGGTCACCAGGACCTCCTCGCTTCACGCCAAGATTTCAAACATCGCCGCCCACTATTCGTTAGCCAATGGCGACGCGACGTTGCGCGATTTCCGCGCAACTCTTCTCGGGGGAGAAGTGACTGCCCAAGGCACGATGAAGAATATCGGAGGTGATTCGCGCTCGAAGTTTGACACCGCTCTGCACGGCATCTCACTCGGAAGCGTGAAGCGCATGATGGGCTCGGCCGCCTCCACCGGTCCTGTCGAAATCGCAGGGACACTCAACGCGACTGCGACGGCCACATGGGGGAAGACCTTCAACGATCTCCGCGCGCACACAGACGCGACAATCCACGCCGATATGGTCAGAGCACAATACTCGACGCTCGCCGCAACTCAGGCGCCCCAATCGCAAGCGTCACGTGTCCCGTCTCTTGAGAGTCCAATCCCGATTGAGAGCGCTCTCCACGCGACCTACACGCGCGAGAGCCAGCAATTGGCTCTCGACCACAGTTACTTCCACACGCCGCAAACCAATCTGAGCCTGAATGGAACTGTGAGCAAAAACTCCAGCCTCGCAGTTCAGCTCCAGGCGAACGATCTGCGCGAAATCGAGTCGATTGCCGATCTCTTCCGCACACCCGTACCGGGCCAGCCGATGCAAGCGCTTGGCCTTGCCGGTACAGCCTCCTTCAACGGAATCGTTCGCGGCTCAACCTCCGCGCCGCATCTCGCCGGTCAGCTCACCGCTCAGAATCTTCAACTCAAAGGCTCATCGTGGAAACTGGTTCGCACAAATATCGATGCAAGTCCTTCGAATCTGAGCCTGCAACATGCGGAACTCGATCCAGCCGGGCAAGGTCGCCTTACACTCAACGCCAGCACTCAATTGCAGAAATGGTCGTTTTCCAAATCGAGTCCAGTACTACTTCAGATCAACGCATCGCAGCTTGACATAAGCGAACTCGCCAAACTTGCTGGCCAGCAAATCCCAGCAACTGGCACCCTCGCTGCCAACATCCAAATGCACGGCAGCGTTTTTAGCCCAGAAGGCACTGGCTCTTTAACTCTGACCAATGCGGCTGCATATGGCGAACCGATCTCGTCACTCAAAGCAAACTTCAGTGGCAGCGGTGACGCGGCGCATGCCAACTTATACCTCTCCGCTCCAGCAGGGTCGATCGAAGCTAAGTTAGCAACCAGTCTCAATAACAAGACTTACTCCGCCGAACTAACATCGACAGGAATCCATCTGGACAAGTTACAACGCCTCAAAACCAGCAACATCAGTCCCGCCGGCGTGGTCAGTATCGACGCCAAAGGGCAGGGAACCTTTGACAATCCCCAACTCGATGCAGCTATCCAGATCCCCCGCCTTGTCGTGCAGCAGCAAACCATCTCAAACATTCGCCTCCAAGCCAACGTCGCTAATCATCAGGCAACCGCTCAGCTCACATCTTCCGCGGTGAACACAGCGATCAAGGCCAACGCTAAGATAGCACTCACCGGCGACTATCCCGCCGATGCCACCCTCGACACGCAAGGCATTCCGCTCGGCCCGCTCATCGCAGCCTACGCACCCGATCAGGCTGCAAGCATCACTGGTCAGACTGAACTCCACGCCACACTGCACGGTCCACTTAAAGACAAACGGCTACTCGAAGCGCACGTCACGATCCCTGTTCTCAAGCTCGCTTACAGCAATACCGTGCAGCTCGCTGCCGTCGCTCCCATTCACGTCGACTACAAAGACGGAACCATCAGCGTGCAGCGCTCTTCGATCCACGGTACCGACACCGATCTGCAATTCCAGGGGACGATTCCAACCGCCGGCAATGCGCCCATGTCTCTTCTCTTGCTCGGCTCCGTCGATCTGCACCTTGCCCAGCTTTTCAATCCCGACCTGCGAACCTCTGGTCAGCTCAAGCTCAACGTCAACTCTTACGGCGCAGCTAACGTCCGAGACATTGCAGGAACCATTGACGTGGTCGACGCCGCATTCTCCGCGCCCGACCTGCCTGTTGGACTTCAACACTGCAACGGTACACTATCCATCACCAAAGACCGCATCAACATCACCCAGCTCCAAGGCAACATGGGCGGCGGCACGCTGACAGCGCAAGGAGGAGTCGCGTTGCGCCCATCTGTCCAATTCGATTTGGGCCTGGCCGCACGCAACATACGCATGCTTTACCCACAAGGTTTGCGCGAGTCCATCGATGGAAATATCCGCCTCACCGGATCACCGCAAGCCGCCCTCCTCGGAGGCAACGTCAACATCGCAGATCTTTCGTTGACACCCGCATTCGATCTCAGTAGTTTTATCGATCAGCTCACCGGCGGCGTGGAAGCTCCGCCTTCGCAGGGATTCACCCAGAACCTCGCCCTCAATCTTGCGGTGCACTCATCAAATAATGTGAACCTCGTCAGCCGCACGCTCAGTGTCGGCGGATCAGCTAACCTGCAGGTACGCGGAACCGTCGCAGAGCCGGTCATCCTGGGTCGCGCCAATCTCACCGGCGGCGACATCATTCTTCACGGAAACCGTTTCGTGCTTACCGGTGGCACCATTCAATTTGTTAACCCCTCAATGACCCAACCCGTCGTCAATCTCACCGTCACCACCTCGATTCAGCAGTACAACATCAGTCTT
>NZ_JBARMD010000169.1:0-1673 GCF_049802275.1 Occallatibacter sp.
GATGCGATCTCCGGTACGGTTGCGCCCAGACCCTTGGCATACTGCGTGCTGACCAGCGCTGGAATGTTCAGAATAATCGCTGCGCGAATCAGCAGCTGCGCATTCCGCACCAGTTGTTCCTTCTGAAAGATCGGCGGCAGCAACTTCTCCTGAACGTCGATCACGACCAGCGCACAGTGCTCGGGCTGCAATGGACGGCGCGCCATCGTAGCGTATTCAGAGGTGGTTGCGGCAGTCTCGAAAGCGATGACCATATTCGTGCCCTCGTCATTCATTTTCTTCGTCGGCAAATCAAGCCGTCACAGGAATTCTAACCCGCTCCCCGCACCTTGGTGATACTCGTGGCAGATGCTTCCTGGTTGACCGCGCTTCTCAGGAAACATAAAATGAAGGTGGACTGCACAGCGCCAACCAATCACACTGCCCCCTCGTTCAACGGCTAGGACACCTGCCTCTGGAGCAGGTTATCGGGGTTCGAATCCCTGGGGGGCAGCCAAACTCTTCCCTTGGGCAAAACGCGGCGAAGGAAATGCCCGGGTCTAGGGGTGAGCACATAGACCCGGGCCGGCCGTTCCGTGTTTGCGGCGAAGTGCCAAGGGGCATCCGGCGACTGGCTGGGCCAGCGCTCGCCGTTGAGAGGATTAATCACCCCTCGCATCCGTGCGACCTGCCCGTCCTGGCAGATGGCTTCGCCGTTCGGAACAGCGATCTTAACTCAACAAACCGCTAGACTGCGTTAAACCACTACGCCAACAAACCGCCGGCATACTGCAGGTAAAATGGCGCAAACCGAAACTACTTTTTCTGCGCTTCGCGAATGTAGGACACGACCATCTTGATCTGGTCGGGAGTCACACCTTTGGTTGCGAACGCGTGCATAGGTTTCTTGTCTTTGCCGCCGTTGGCGATCATGTCGGTCAAATCGGTGTCGGAGACCTTCTTGGCATCGTCGCCAACCAGGCTGGGAATCTTGGCCGCCGGTTTGCCAGCGAGGTCCGCGCCATGGCACATTGCGCACTTGGTTCTGTAGATGCTCGCGCCGTCATCGGCTGCCCACGACAGGCTGGGCAGAATCAGGAACAACGCCAGGGCGATCATCACGATCAGGATTACGAGCTTCGTCATCTTCATGATTGCGTTTCCTCTTGAGCCTTAATTGCCTCGTTACATGTGTGCGCTGAAGTTGAAGAATCTCGAACACGCGTTTCGAAGCTGAATAAGACTTTACTAATCGTTATGCAGTTTCAAGGACGCGGAGGTTTTGGTCTGTGATTGCCGTCACGGTGGCTCGTGATCGCGGTCTGAACCTAAGTCAATGCAGGAGAGGCAGATCGCGTCAAAAGACTCGCGATTCCGCGCCATATGCCGCACCGTCCGAACGTGGGCCCAGGCGTGCCGTTTGGAGATATTCGCAAGTCGCTGAAAATACAATGATTGTTGCGATCTTCAGTATCCGCTTCTTTGGCAGACTGCTTGCGATTCCATTATTGCAACCTGCCCCCGAGGCATTCGTTTTGGAACCTACACTCATGGTGATCGGCCTGAACCACCGTACGGCCCCGCTGGCCATGAGAGAGCGGTTCTGGATCAGCGAAAACCGGCGCTATGAAGTTTTGCGGCAGCTGAAGAGTGCGGACGGTATTGAAGAAGTTGTTGTCCTGTCCACTTGCTGC
>NZ_JBARMD010000170.1:0-17707 GCF_049802275.1 Occallatibacter sp.
ATAGCCCAGGGTGGAGCGCAGCGGAACCCTGGGATAGCAGACAAGAAGATTTCAGTCCCGGAGGGACGTCCGAACCCATCCCCATTTTCATGGCGCTTGGGTGGCGCCACGCGACATGTATGACTGCGGTTGCCCTTGGCCCTCCGCGATCTGTCAAAACACAAACTGTTTCTCCCAAGGGGTTCACCTCATGGTTGTCAAGTGTTGCCTCGTCGCCCGGCGCTCCAACTCATACATTCCAAAAACCAAATCTCCTCCACCGTTTTGCAGGTTTTTTCCTTCGTCTCAGGCACAATCATCTGGACGAGCAGAATGCTCATCCAAGGGACCGAAGCGGAAGGGTGTACCCCCCACCCCCCCCCTCAAAATTCGCAGTTTTCCACAAAAAGTTTGCCGGAAATTCGACGCTGGAAATGCGACCAGTTCAGTCGCCTGTGAACGACGTTTACCGAAATGTTACTGGCGAATAGCCCGCCACCTGCTCCAAGGAACGACTCATCCCTTCCCAAGCCTGTCATTCCGACCGGACCCGGAACGGAGTGAAGGGGTAGTGGAGGAATCCGCAGTTGTTCTTCGGCTCGTCTATATCGGAACCACTTCGGGTTGTCCACACCGACTCGACCAAGCTACTTTGAGCAGAAATGTGCTTCTCAACGCAGTCTGAATCGACGTGAGAGGATGGTGGGCATGAGTACACCGAAGCCGATAATCGACAAGGCCGAGTCGAGGCGAATACGGGTCGAGATGCGTCACGTTCTCTTAGAGGTTTGGGATCCGATTGGGATCAAAGACGAACCAAATGCTCAAAACGAGTCTAGCCACGCCGATGATTCGCAGATCATTGACTATCTGTACTCGGCAGTGCATGACCACATGGGCCTTGATCCAGCAAGCAGGTCTGACATGCAGACTACGGTCGAACTCTGAAGAAGATTCCGCTCACACCTGAGTCACCGCCAACCCGTGAGTAACAGCCCGGTAAACAATCCCACATGGGCGAAGCGGCATGTTTCCTTTGGGCCGTCTGCTACGGCAAATATCCCGCTCCTCGCAGCACCTTCCCCGGCAGAGCTCCCGTCATCTTCCCCTCAGCAATCACCGGCACCCCATTCACCAGCACATATTCCATTCCCACCGAAAGCCGGTTCGGATCCTCATATGTGGCCTTGTCCGTAATCTTCTCGGGATCGAAGACAACCACGTCGCCCCACATCCCCCGCTTCAGCACCCCCCGATCGGTAAGCCGCATCCGCTGCGCCGGCAGCGCCGAAAATTTGCGAATCGCATCCGCCAGCGTCAGCTCCTTCTCCTCGCGCACATCCTTCCGCAGAATCCGCGGAAACGTCCCATACGCCCGCGGGTGCGGATGTTCGCTCCCCAGCAACCCCTCCGGCGATGTCCCCTGCGAATCGTTGTCAATCGACACCCACGGCTGCTTCAGAGCCAGCACCACATCCGGCTCGTCCATGCCGAACACCGCAACCTCGGTGAACGCCTTGTCCTTGATCAACAGATCGCACAGCGCATCAATCGCGTCCTCGTGCCACAGCGCAGCCACTTCTGAAAGTCGCTTGCCTTGCAGCGGCACGAGCTCAGGATTCTGCACCACCGCAATCAGAATCGCCTCGGGCCCCGGAATTTCCTGCCACTCGTTGTCCCAGTCCTCACCGGCCGAGTTCTTTCCGGTGCTCGTCATGTCCTTGCGAATCCGCGCCCGCATCGCTGGATCCTTGAGCCTGGCAATCAGCTGAGTATCCCCGCCATCATGCGCCCACGGCGGAACGAAAGCCGAAAATGTGTTGAACCACGCGGTATACGCGTAAGTATCTGCGCTCACGTCCACGCCCGCGGCCCGCGCCGCATCAATGCGCGCCACAATCTGCGGCATCTTCCCCCAGTTGGCTTTTCCCGCAGCCTTGAGATGCCAGATCTCCACCGGGATCTGCGCCTCGCGGCCGATCCGCGTCGCTTCATCAATCGACTCAAGCACGGCATCGCCTTCGCTGCGCATGTGGGTTGCGTAGATGCCGCCGAACTTCGATGCCTCGCGCGCCAGTGCAATCAGTTCATCTGTCTTCGCATAAGGCGCCGGCGAATACTGCAATGAAGTCGAAACGCCCACTGCACCATCCCGCATCGCCTGGTCCACCAGTTCCTTCATCTGGTCGAGCTGCGCTGGCGTAGGGTCCACCTTCGCGTCGCCCAGCACCATCCGCCGCACCGATGTCGCGCCCACGTATGTCGCGAGATTGATGCCCATCCCCTGTTTCTCGAGCCGGGCAAAGTAATCGCGCAGAGTTCGCCAATCCGGGGTGATGTGCAGATGCGCGTAGCCCGAGTGGTCAGCCGCGAGCATCGCGTCATTCACCGGCGCGACCGAATCGCCTTCGCCTGTAATCTCCGTCGTAATGCCCTGGTAAATCTTCGAAGGCAGCCGGGGATCGACAAGAATCGTCAACTCCGATTGTCCCAGCATGTCGATAAATCCCGGAGCTACCACTTTCCCCCGCGCATCAATCTTCTGCTTGGCCTGAGCACCGCTCAGATCTCCGATCGTGGCAATGTGTCCGTCGCGAATTCCCACATCGCCCGAATACCATGGCGAACCGGTCCCGTCCACAATGTGCCCGTGCAGAATCACTACGTCGAAGGGTTCACGCTTCCCCACCGCCTGACCGCTCACGGCAATATCGCCCAATATTCCCACAGCACAAACCAGCGCAACACTTCTGACAATCCAAAGCATGAGGTTCCTCTTATGGTTCGGTATTTAGGGGTAAATCGCCGCGATTCATTGGGTTTGCTCTGTTGACTGTTATCACCGCTGGTCACCATGTGACGTCAGTACTCTTGGCATTCGTGCAGAATCGCCCTGTCGTCTTACAATAGCGGGAACAACCATGCTTGGTAAGTCCGGGCAAGGACTACCATAAGACAGTGAGGATGCAGTGCCCCTGCGAGCACGGGCCGCGTCCGCAAATTTTCATTCGGGCCCCATAGTGGCCCATGCCTTGGCACCCTCAGTCCCGTAGGACAGAAAAGGAAATTGCATTGAGCGCTATGTGGAAACCCACCCAACAAGGCCAATCCCCCTCTCCGACATCGACACCCGAGCAGCAGCCTTCGGCTCGTCCGGTGCCGGTGCAGCAGCCCACCATTGAAACACCCCGCGCGGCCGCATCTTCTGTCGGCGAACAAGCCAGCATCAGCAAAGGCCTCTCCATTAAGGGCGAGATTACCGGCACCGAATCGCTGTTCATCGACGGCAAGGTCGAGGGCAGCATCAGCATCCCCGGCAATCGCGTCACCGTGGGCAAAAACGGCAACGTCACGGCCAGCATCAGCGCCCGCGAGATTGTCGTTCTTGGCAAGCTCAAGGGCAACGTCAATGCCACCGACCGTGTCGACATCCGTGCGGAAGGCGCCCTTACGGGCGACGTGGCCGCGGCTCGCATCAGCATTGAAGATGGCGCGTTCTTCAAGGGCGGTATCGACATCCGCAAGCCAGATTCGAAGCCGACTGCCGTGCCGTCCGAGCCCGCCAAGGTCGCGGTTCACTCGTAAGGCTCGGTTGCTTTCGGGACTGTGCGGACCCTTGCCTCGGCAGGGGTCCCGATGCCTTTTCGCCTTATTGCAGTGTCGAAGCGCCCAACGTTCCCGGTTTTGTAACCGGCATGAGTTCACTGCTTGCTGAAGAACTCATTCGAACTCGAGTCTTGTAACAGGGCATGACTTCAAAAATGCCGATCAAGCCGCAAAAACTGATTTGGCTTTAGCCCCTGAGGGATTTCACCCGGCCGCAGCTTGGCATCTTCGGGATCAAACCAGCCGCAGCCGCTTCATCATCACCTTTGGAAGCACTGATCCCGCCCTTGTCAGCACCCACAGAGAGATCGCGCTCCAAAGCAGTCCGCCCGCCACCAGTACTATCAGGTCGTTCAAGCGGTTGTGCGCCGCCAGGTGCATTCTCTGAATCATCTCCCCGGCCATCCACGAAAACACGATCCACGTGATCGCCCCGCCCGTAAGCGCCGCAGCCAGGCACCGCCCCAGTTCGCGATAATCGAGACTAGCCAGCGATACCATGTGCCGTTGATGCAGCATTCCCGCAATCGCCAGCGTCTGCATGGCAATCCCGATGTCCGATGCGAACGCCAGCCCCATGGCGCCGAATCCGTGAAACAGTCCAACGTAGATTGGCAGCGAAATTACCGTCACAATCGTCCCCGCCGTCATCGGCACAATCGTATTCCCCGCAGCATAAAACGCGCGCGAGTAGATGGCCTGCGCCGACCACAAGAACAGCGAAATCGAGAACACCGCAAAGTACGAAGCGCACTGGCTCGCATCGCTGGCCGAGAAACGCCCACCGGTAAACACCAGGTCGATCGCCGGCTTGCCCAGGGCAATCATCCCCGAGGCCGCCAGCAGTCCCATGCAGGCCACCCGCGAAACCGAGTCCGCTACCACTTGCGCAAACTCGAACCGGCTTTCTTTTGCCCATAAGCTCGCGAAGAATGGCATCGAAGCCGCGCCCGCTGCCTGTGCAAGCACCGCCATTGGAGCCGTGAAAAGCTGCTTGGCGTAATTGAACTGCGAGACCGCGCCGCCAATCTTCGATGCAAAGTGCGCAATGATCCAGCTGTCGGCCGTCACCAGCGAAACGCCCGCCATCAGCGGTATGGAAAGCCGAACCCATTCGTGCAGTCCCTTGTCGTGCCAATCGAGAATCGGCTTGTAATGCGCACCCGCTCGCCGCGCAAACGCCCAATTCAGCAGAAATGGCCCGCAAAACGCACCCCCAACCGTTCCGATGGCCAGCGATGAAACACCCAGCTGTTTCACCAGAAGCACGCCGCCCACAATCGTGCCCAGGTTGTAGATCAGCGGCGAAACGGCTTGCACGTTGAACTGCTTGCGGACCAGCAGCACAGCCCCGAACACGCCGCCTGCAAAAAAGAACAACTGCGCCGGCAACAGAATCCGCGTGAGCTTGACGCAAAGCGCCGCTTTCTCCGCATCGAACCCGTTGAACTGCACGCTGACAAACAAGGGCGCGAAGATCTCGGCGAGCAGGAGAGCGCTGCCGAGCACCAAGTACATCGTTGTCAGAATTACGGAAAGCGACCGCTCGCCATCCCTCTCGCGCCCCGTCTCGCGATAACGCGTAAGGATCGTGACAAACGTGATCGAAGCCGCCCCCCCCACCAGGAAATACGAGATCATGTCCGGCAGAACGAAGGCGGCGTTCAGGGCGTCGGCCTGCATCCCGCTGCCGAAAAGCCACGCAATGTACTTCACCCGTACCAACCCGATGATGCGCGACAGAAATACCGACGCCATCAGCACCACCGTCGCGCTAAACGCCGAGTGCGCATGCGATGGCCGCATGGTGCGCATCGCCCGCGCCAGCAGCGAACCTGAGCCCGCACGCGGTTGAGTTGGCAGTGAATTCTCCACTGCCTCGATTCTACCGGGCTTACTGATTGCAAAGCATCGCAATGCGAGCGCAGCACACGCACAGTGCCAACGGCGTAACCTTACCGCTGTCGCTCAGCAAAGAAGATGTAACTCGCGGTCGGTCATTTTGTCCGAGTATCCTGTCTGGCAGGGGGTTCTCGATGCGGCGCATCGCCGGTGTTGTCGTCATTGTTCTTCTCGTCTCCAAACTCTTCGCCCAATCCATCCACAGCCGCGACGGCATCACGCTTCCGCCCCCGCCTGTTGCCGAGGCGAATCCCGTCATCGACAACTACTTCGGCACGAAAATCACCGATAACTACCGCTGGCTCGAAGATGCCAAGAGCCCTGAAACGCGCGCCTTTATCGACCAGGAGAACGCATACACAACGCGCTATCTGAAGCAGAACCCGATCCGGAACCAGGCCGTCGACGATCTCGACCCGCTCGAGCACACTTCCCGGTGGACCATTCCCATCCAGCGCGCTGGCAACTACTACTTCATGAAGCGCCTAGCCGGCGAAGAGCAGGCTTCCATCTATATGCGCCGCGGTTGGACAGGCGCTGCGTCGAAAGGTGTGACTTCCACACCCAAAGATGAACGCCTCGTCGATCCCGCTGCCATCAGCCGCGACCCCAATACCTCTGTCCGACTCGCCGACGTTTCGCGCGACGGCCTGTTCCTGGCCTACCAGGTGCGCCAGGGGGGTGCCGACGAGGCCACGGTCCGCGTCTATAGCGTCACCAAAAAGAAGCCGCTTGAAGATGAACTTCCCGCGGGCATCTATTACTCCATCGAGTTCACTCCCGACAGCAAAGGCCTCTACTACGCGCGCACCGATCGCAAAGGCACACTGCTCTACCTGCACGCCATCGGCACCCGCAACGCCGATGACAAGCTCATCTTTGGCCGCGAATTCCATGGCGAACTACTCGGGCCGATCGATCTCTTCTATGCCCACATCACTGACGACGCCCACTACCTCGTCATCACCATCGAGCGCGGCGTCCCTGCCAAGCGGGTCGACATCTGTTTCCGCGATCTCACCAAGCCCGGTTCGCCCTTCGACGTGTTGGTCTGGGGACTCGACTCGCGCTTCGCGACAATTTACACAAAGGGCGGATGGTACATTCGCACCGACTATAGCTCGCCCAATGGCCGCATCCTCCGCGCCGATCCCGGCATCATGCCCGAGGCATGGAAGACTGTCGTGCCCGAAGGCAAAGACGTAATCGAAACCTTCTCCATCGTCGGCGGCAAAATCTACGTTAAGCGACTTCACGACGTAAAATCCGAAACCAGCGTCTACACGCTCGACGGCAAGCCAGCGGGCACCATCGATTACAACGGCATCGGCTCAGCGTCCGGCGTCTTTGGCCGCCCCATCGATCGTTACGGCTTCTTCAGCTTCGAGTCCTACATTCAGCCGCCCACCATTTACCGCATCGACACACTGACCGGCAAGCGCGAACTCTTTGCTCAACCCAAGGTCCCCTTCGACACCGTGCAATACGAACTCAAGCAGGCCTTCTTCAAATCGACAGATGGTACACAGATTCCGATGTTCATCGCCGGGAAAAAGGGCCTGCCGCAGGACGGATCTGCCCGCCTGCTGATGACGGGGTACGGTGGATTCAACCTCAGCGAGACCCCGACGTGGAATCCAGCCTGGGCCTGGTGGCTTCAGCAGGGTGGATACTTTGCTGTTCCCAACATGCGCGGCGGTGGTGAGTACGGCGAAAGCTGGCACGAGCAGGGCATGTTCGAAAAGAAGCAAAACGTCTTCGACGACTGGTTCGCCGCAGCCCGCTACCTTATCGACGAGAAGTACACTTCGCCCCAGCACTTCGCGATCACCGGTCGCTCCAACGGCGGTCTGTTGATGGGGGCGTCCATCACTCAGCACCCTGAACTCTTCTCTGCTGTGTGGTGCGGCTACCCGCTGCTCGATATGCTGCGCTATCAGAAATTCGAGCAGGGTGCTCACTGGACCACAGAGTACGGCTCCGCCGAAAAAGAGAAACAGTTCCCCTACCTCTACAAGTACTCGCCCTATCAGAACGTAAAGCCACGTTCCGATTACCCCGCCATCATGTTCTTCACCGGCGACAACGACACCCGCGTCGATCCGCTGCACGCCCGCAAAATGACGGCCCTGCTCCAGTCCGTTTCCACCAGCGGCCGTCCCATTCTTCTCCACTACAGCACCGCCGGCGGCCACTCTGCAGGTGTCAGTGTCGAGCAGCAGATTCAGGACGATGCCGATCAACTCTCGTTTCTATGGACCGAAACTGGCGCACCAGCAAAGGCACGGAAACCCGCTCGTCAGCCGTCGGAATGATCTTGTTTCTGAATTCCATTTTGGAATGTTTTTGAAGCACATGCCCAAAATTGCACTCGGCGTCCGCGAATCGAATGCAAGTCCGGATACTGCATTCGCGTCTCGCCTAATCTTCTATGAGATGCCTGAATTGCCTTCAACTCCGGCCTTAAGACGCGCAGGCAGCTTTGCCAGTCTGCTCGAGTCATTCACCAGCTCGCCAAAGAAGACGAACCAAGCCTGGGATGACAGTTCTCTGGGAGATGACGTAGCCGTTATCAGCTACGAACAGGCACTACGCGCTCACCGCCGAGTTCCGCCCCCGACCGCTTCACCCGCGAACGAACTCCAATTCACAGTTGCAGCTGCCGCGCTGAAGTCCCCTTCCGTTACCGCCGGCAAGGAGCGAAAGACCGCCAGCATCACTGTTCGACTCACGGAAGAGGAAGAGATTCAACTTCACCAGCGAGCAAACGCCGCTCAACTCAGTGTCTCGGCGTACCTGCGGTCTTGCATCTTCGAAGCGGAAAGCTTGCGCGCGCAAGTGAAGGAGGCGCTATCCGAGATGAAAGCTGCCGCTACATCCGAGGCGCACGCCTTCCAGAAAGTGGAACCGAAGCCAACACCCAACTGGCGCACGCGCCTTCTGCCCAACTGGCGTCGCCCCGCATCGGCATAGCTGATGACTTCCAATTCCTCGATACGCTGACTTGCTAACGCGCTGCGTCGCGAAGCGACGCCAACTCGCTAAGAGACCCAATCAAGGATCATGGGCCCAATTCTCCTCGCCCTTGCCCTTCTTTACTCCGCTTGCAGCACCAGGCACTTCAAATATTCCGTTTCGGGCAGATTCAACACCACCGGATGATCGAGTGCAGCACCGCGTCTTTCCAGCAGCCGCACGCGCCGATGTGCATCATTCGCCGCCGCAGCCACGGCACCCACCAGGTCCTTCCAACCCACATGGTGACTGCATGAACAGGAGATCAGCAGCCCGCCTGGCCGCAGCATCTTCAGCGCGCGCAAGTTCAGCTCCTTATAACCGCGCAGCGCACCCTCCACCGCTCGCTGTGTCTTCGCAAATGCTGGCGGATCGAGCACGATCGTATCGTACTTCTCACCCCCATCCGACCAGTCGCGCAAAATCTCGAAGGCATCGCCGGCCACCCAATCCACTTCAGCCTTCAGCCGCTCGCGATTTGCCACAAGGTTCTGCTCCGCCACTTCCAGAGAGGCGCGCGAAGCATCAATTCCCGTAACAGCCTTGCAGACTTCGGCCAGGTGTAATGCAAATCCGCCCTGGTAGCAGCAGACATCGAGCGCACGACCCGTCGAACCAAGTTTCGCCGCCCACTCCCGCGCCGCCTTATAGTTGGCACTCTGATCGAGAAACGCCCCGGTCTTCTGTCCGGAATCGGCGTCGAAATGAAAAGCCAGCCCATTGAGCCGGAATTGCGAGCGCACGCTGCTGGTTTCGTGATTGGCGCTCATTTTTCCGCCACTCGTTTGCGCTGACCCTGGGCTGCGCCGGTAGAGGGGCTCCCCACTTGGCGCGGAGAGTCCCTCCAACTCTCGCACGCGTGGATCGGGACGCTCGACAATAGCCGCAGGATCAAGTTCTTCGCGCAAAACGCGCACGCACACATCGCGCACCGCGGTCGAATCCAGACCCTTCGTCAGGAGTTGCAGAATGACAAGCTCGCCGTATTTGTCCACGACCAGCCCCGGCAGTTCGTCCGCCTCGCTGAAGCATAGCCGGCAAGCGTCGGTATCTTCGGTCAACATCGACGAACGACGCGAGATGGCGCTTCGAAGCCGTTCAGCAATCAGCTCCAGCCACTTTGCGTGGCTAATTGCCTCGCGTGAAATCATCCGCAGAGCGATCTGCGACGTCGGACTATACAGCGCCGTCCCCAGCAGCAACCCGCGGCTGTCCGCAACCGGCAGCAGTGCAGGCCCATTAACTGCTAGCCCCTCACCCCCGCTGGCCTCCAGCGACTCCACGTCCGACGCGTAAACCCATACGTGGCCCGCCCGCAGCCGATCTGCCGCGCGTCGGCTTACGCGCGCACCAAAGCCACGTTTACTTGTACCTGCACTTCGGCCTGCGGAAACCTCTGTGGGCTTGACCCTGAAATAGGGAGTTCGCCCGGCGCCCTTGGAAACGTCTTTCTTGGCCTGACCATACGCGGCGGCCCGTCTCGCCGGCCGCATTTTCTCGTCGTTTCGCTGAGAAGGCGCCCTCCGCACGGATGCGGCGGGCGCCTTCTCAACTGCGTCAGCTCTCGGCCTCTTTGCCTTTGTCATTTGCCCCCCGGGACTCATCGCCGCTGCCGGGAGCAATGCTGCCGGCGGTTACCGTGTCTGAATGCTCTCCAGGTAACGGCTCAGATTACTGATTCTGAGTTGCTTGTCCTGGAGGCTCAACCGATTCATATTACCAAGTATGGGCCCCCAGACGGGCATGGTCGCCGATCCGTGTGCTGGTACATCCGCACCAAACTCCAGAATCGCCATGACATGCGTGTCGGGAAATTTCCCATGGTTGTTCTTTTGCAATTCAGTCAAATCGGTCGGCGGAGCCTTCAGCGCGGGTGCCGCTGGTCCCCTGCCCTTGGCATCCACACCGTGACACGGTGCGCAATAACTCGTATACATCTGCTTGCCATCGGCGGGAGAGGTTTTATTGACTGGAATTACTACCTTCGATTCAGATTGGTCTGCAAAGCTCAAGCTTGCCGCGAGAACTGCGGCGACAGCTGCAACTAAGAGGCTTTTCAGCATAGGTTCCTCGGTTCTGGACCTCTAGTCCGAACGAGACTTTACTCCGCAGGGATACTGGACAGGCAGTGATGGCGAACACACTTCGCAGCGCCTAAATGTGTGAGGTTTTAGGGCCGTTTACTTAATAACGAAAGCATAAACGCGAGTAGAGGCAACATCGTTAGCTGTCAGGTGTAATTCGAAATCCGGCGGAAAAGCCTTCAAGATCCTCGCCCGCGATCCACATCTTCTCTCATAAATGTCGTTTTTCCCAGCAGACCTTTCACAAGCCTGGTCTCATTCTTCGGACGGCAGGGTTTGAGTCTCTAGAAGTGTCGGGCTCAGGTGTGTGCAACATTTGCAGCCTATAATGAAGCATGGCGACAGTCCGGCAGCCCACTCCGGCAAAGCTCCCTAGCGCCACCGCCGAGTCGGCGGCGTCCATCGAGCCCGCCCGTCCCATCTTCGACCAGGCTGCCATCGATCGCCGCATAGAGGCTCTTCTCCGCCAGGTTCAAACGAACCGCCCCACTGAAGACATTGAACTTATCCGCAAAGCCTGGGAGTTCTGCGTCCAGCATCATAAGGGCCAGATGCGCGCCTCAGGCGAACCATACATCATTCATCCCCTTGAAGTTGCGGAAGTCCTTGCGGAAATGAAGATGGACTCGACGGCCATCTCCGCCGGCCTTCTCCACGATGCAGTCGAAGACACCCCGGCGACAAGCGAGCAAATTGAGGCCGACTTCGGTGACCAGGTGGCCCACATCGTCGAGGGCGTCACCAAGATCGACAAGATCCAGTTCGCCAACCGCGAAGACCGCCAGGCCGAGAACGTCCGCAAGATGTTGCTTGCGATGGTCACGGATGTTCGCGTGGTCCTCATCAAGCTGGCCGATCGCCTGCACAATATGCGGACCCTCGAGCACCTGCAGCCAGACCGTCGCGAAGCTATCGCTCGCGAGACACTCGACATCTACGCACCGCTCGCCCATCGCCTGGGCATGGGCAAGGTGCGCGGCGAACTCGAAGACCTTGCTTTTCGTTACACCGATCCTGTCAGCTACGAGAAGGTCTCTGAAGCCGTCGAAGCCCAGCGCGTGGAGGGCGAGCAGTTTCTCCGCGGTGTCGAAGACCGGCTCGTCGAGCAGCTTCGCGAAAACAACATCGAGGCCCGCGTTGAGTGGCGCATCAAGCGGTACTTTTCCATCTACCAGAAACTCCAGCGCTCCAAGGTCACCTTCGACCAGGTCTACGATCTTCTCGCCGTACGCGTCATCACCCACGACGTCGCCGCCTGTTACGCCGTTTTCGGTCTCATCCACACACTCTGGCGTCCCGTTCCCGGCCGTATCAAGGACTTCATTGCCATCCCCCGCGCCAACCGCTATCAATCCCTCCACACCACCGTGATCGGCGAAGGCGGCCATCAATTCGAAGTGCAGATCCGCACCGAAGAGATGCACCGCATCGCTGAAGAGGGAATCGCCGCGCACTGGAAGTACAAGTCCAAAGATGGAGTTGTCACCGCGCGCGATGAAGAGCGCCTCAACTGGATCCGCCAGCTCGTCGAGTGGCAGAAGGAGATGACGGATCCGAACGAATTCCTCTCCAGCCTGAAGATGGATCTCTATCCCGACGAGGTCTACACCTTCACGCCCAAGGGAAAAGTCGTTGTGGTTCCCGCCGACGGCACGCCCGTCGACTTTGCTTACACCATTCACACCGAGGTCGGCCACACCTGCGTTGGCGCCAAGGTCAACGGCCGCATGGTGCCTCTTCGTACCAAGCTGCGCACCGGCGACATCGTAGAAATCGTCACGCAGAAAGACCACAAGCCAAGCCGCGACTGGCTCACGTTCGTCAAGAGCCCGCGCGCTCGCAACAAGATCAAACACTGGCTCAATGAAGATCAACGCCGCCGCGCCGTCGAGATTGGCCGCAAGCTGCTCGAACGCGAAGCGCGCCGTTTCAAGGTCCCCATGAGCCAGATTGATGATCAGGACCTCGGCCGCATCGCCAACGAATACGGCGTTGCAACCGCTGCTGACCTGCTCGCAACCCTTGGGGCCGGCAAACATTCCGCGCACCAGGTGCTGAACAAACTCGCTCCCGGGTACGCCAACCCGCCAGACGGCTCGCAGGCAGCAGAGCAGCAGCAACCGGGTACCGTCGAGCAGGCCATGTCCGATGCGGTGCGCAAACTGCATCTCACGGGCTCGGACTCGCTCCAGGTCGAAGGCCAGAACGATCTCCTCGTTTATCGCGCACGCTGTTGCAATCCCATCCGTGGCGAAGAGATCGTCGGCTACGTTACGCGCGGAAAAGGCGTCGCCGTTCATGCCCGGAGCTGTCCCAACGTACAGAACCTGCTCTACGAGAGCGATCGCCGCATCAACGTGGAGTGGTCACGCGTGGGCGACGAAACCGGCCGCGCGCAACGCTATCCAGTCAAAATCACCATTTATTGCGATGACCGCACCGGCATGTTGAAGGAACTCACCGCCGTCATCTCCGATGACAACACCAACATTCGCGGCGTAGACATCCGCCATGAAGACAATGGCGAAGTCGTCATTGAATTCGTCGTTGAAGCCGAAGACTTGCGCCACCTCAATCGTATGGTCCTCGGCATCCGTCGCGTCCAGGGCGTCCGCACCGTCCAGCGCACCCAAAAGCTTTAATATAACCTGCGAAACCTTCGCAGCTATTTCATCTTGCCGCCCTGCTCTTCTTTCCCTGTAACAACCAATTTGTCATCCTGAAGCCGAAGGATCTGCGGTTTCTCTTGCGTCAATCATCTCTGACGCTGGGTGGGCCCACATTTGGGGTTGGGTTAGGTTTGAAAAGCCTGGGTGGGCCACCCGCCCACCCCGGCCCACCCGCCCGAGATTCTGATACTCTTGGTGAGTTCCATTTCTGGAGAGAGGCGGCCGCGACGGCCCTTCTCCAGAGATGGCAGAGCGGCTGAATGCTACGGCCTGATAAGCCGTTATAGGGTCAAACCTATCAAGGGTTCGAATCCCTTTCTCTCCGCCAAAGGGCTGGCATATCCGGCAGACCACTGCCTGATATGCCAGCCTTTTGGGGTTTTGCGCTTTATCAGCATGGCCCTGAACCCGCAGCAGCGGTGATCGAGGCACATTGGTCGCCGGCAGCTCGGGAGTATCTTTATTGCTTAGGCAACTAGACCTGCTGCACTCATATTTTTGGGTCGAGGATGTCCTTCCGGGCTCAGACATGCAAGATATTCTTGAGAAAGCTTCCAGCGCCTCCCGCGAGTCAAAACAAATCGAGTTTAAGTGCGGATTCGATCCCGGCTCCAATGGCGAATGGTGCGAGCTTATTAAAGACATCGTCGCAATCGCCAATTCCGGCGGCGGAGTCATTGTGTTTGGAGTAAATGACGACGGG
Organism: Occallatibacter sp.; assembly: GCF_049802275.1. Classification (NCBI taxonomy): domain Bacteria; kingdom Pseudomonadati; phylum Acidobacteriota; class Terriglobia; order Terriglobales; family Acidobacteriaceae; genus Occallatibacter; species Occallatibacter sp. Next base: position 13,959 of record NZ_JBARMD010000170.1, read on the forward strand.
ACTCTTTCGGGGTCACCGGTCGAACCGATTGGCAAAATCAATAATGCAGACCTCTCAAGCAAGCTGACGAAATACACCGGATGCGCTGACCCACAAGTTGAGATTCGTGAACTCAAAAGGGGAGGAGTTCGACTGCCAGCGTTTGTCATCTCGGGCGCGGCGACTCCATTGGTGTTTGGAAGTCCTGGCACTTACGACGTTGGAGGGGGCAAGCAAAAAACCGCATTTGGAAGAGGGACGATCTATTTCCGTCACGGTGCAAAGAGCGATCCTGGCACCACAGAAGACGTTCGGTCCACTTTTGAACGCCATCTGAACCAAGCTAGAAGCTCTTGGCTAAAGCAGGTTAGCAAGGTAGTCAAAGCCCCTGCCGGCTCCCATTTCATCGTTCAATCTCCAACAGACATTGCGGGCTCAATTCGATCGGAAGGCGTACGAGTGGTGAATGACCCCGGGGCAATCCCGGTCGTATTGACAAGAGACAGAGATAAAGCAGACGGAACTTTTCTGCACGAAGAGGTGTCTGAGGCCATCTTCGATGAGATCAATAATGTCGTCGATGCGAATCGAGTTCTAACCAGAGGTCACTCCCACTTCTTTTTTGGGCCAGAGGTCTACTATCGCGTGTACGCGGAACGGAGTGGGGTCAGACAAGACCCGAGTGAGTTCGAAATGCTGTTTCACGCGGGGGCAGTTGAACTTTATGCCCCCGGCCTCTTTTGGGCCAAAGCGGTGGACAGTACTGTGATTGCGAAGGAAATCGTCTGTATTTATCTGGCGCACAAAGGTCTTCAGATTCGCTGGTTCATGAGAATGGCGGTCCTTCTTGGCCCTGAGTTTTGCAATTGGGTGTACCAGAGATGGGACAAAAAATGGCGCGACTTCTCGCAGCCGCCAAGCTTCTATTTTAGTTTCGGACGGATGGTCGGAGAAATGAAAGGAAGTGATCATAGGCTTGTTGCTGCGCGCTTATCACCGTTCACAAGAATCTTCGTTCCGGGCCAGACAGAAGCACTCTGTTCAGAACTCCTTCGTGATCGAGAGAGGGCGAATGCGCTTCTCTCTGCCGCCTGTATGGCAGTTTTTGAAGGGGACTCGCAGCTTCGCTCGACTGCACGGGATCTTGATTATCTCGCAAACGGATTGGAAATCGTTGAACGTGGTAAGCAGATTTCCGAAGTTGTGAAAGAACTTGTTGGTCGACAGCAGCCCGGCGATTTCAAAGAGTCGTCCGCAACGGAATGAGGAGCCCATGCCTGAATGCTGTTTGCTTCCTGGAGGCCTTCCCCGGGCATGTGATTGAATAGTAGAGATGGGCATTCCCCGGAGATCTACGGCTAAGGGTAAGTGGATTGCGGCTACGCGGAAGGCGCGGGAGCTGCGGATGGTGGCGTCGGCGCTCGCGTCTACGGGGCATCCTGTTCTGGCGCAGATAGTTCCGGCGCGGTTCTGCAATCTTTCCTGCGCTTACTGCAACGAATACGACAAGGTTTCCGAGCCTGTCCCGCTGGACGAGATGTTGCGACGGATCGACCACCTGGGACGGCTGGGGACGGCCATGATCGGGATCAGCGGCGGCGAGCCTCTAACACACCCAAATTTAGATGACATCATCATGCGCATGCGCAAGACGGGCGCCATTGCGGGGATGATCACGAATGGCTATCTGCTGAATGTGGAGAGAATTGAGCGCTTGAATCGCGCGGGTCTGGATCACATGCAGATTTCGATCGATAACCTGGTGCCGGATGAGGTTTCGAAGAAGAGCCTGAAGGTTCTGGACAAGAAGCTGCAGATGCTGGCCGATTACGCGGAGTTCCACGTGAACATTAATTCCGTGGTGGGCGGGGGATTCAAGGATCCGAACGACGCGCTGGTGATTGGCAAGCGGGCGCTGGAGCTGGGGTTCGAGTCGACGATCGGGATTATTCATGATGGCGATGGGCAGTTGAAGCCGCTTAAGCCGGATGAGGCGAAGGTCTACTTCGAGATGACGAATCGGAAGAAGACCAACTACGCGCAGTTCGACGCGTTTCAGGAAGCGATTGTGCAGGGGCGCGAGAATGAGTGGCGCTGCCGCGCGGGGTCGCGGTATCTGTACATCTGCGAGAACGGGCTGGTGCATTACTGCTCGCAGCAGAGAGGCTACCCTGGAGTCCCGATTGCGGAGTACACGACCGCGGATGTGAAGCGGGAGTTTTTGACGGCGAAGAGCTGCGCACCGAATTGCACGATTGGGTGCGTGCACCGCATCAGCCACATCGACCACTGGCGCGCTCCGCAGACGAAGACTGTTTCGCCGGGCGGGCAGGGCGAGCTGGTGAATATACAGATGTAGCGGTCAGGTGTCAGGGATCAGTGGAGACGGAGGCTTCGGCCTCCTTTTCATTTTGCGGGGGCAGAGATGTTGAAGAAGCAGATCCTTCACTGCACCCCAGCGACATGGACCCGTCGCCGGGGACCCCGATTCCGCTTACCCCACGGACTTTGTCCGCGGGGCCCCAAGCCGCTCCGTTCAGGATGACACGCGCTGTTGTTCGGGTTCGTGCTCTCCCACCCTTGCTTCGCCAGCCCAAGATGAACGTAGCTTCTTCCCATATGCAACTATCTCCAAGTTCGGAAATGTTGCACTTGGAACTTGAATCCGCCCACCCGGCGATCCGTTGCTAATTTCTCAAAGCTAGAAGCTAACGTCTGGCAGCTGCGCCGCTTGCGCGCTGCGGCGTGGGCGCCTCGCATCGAGTGCGAAGGCCATTGGCTTCGCGGGAGAGATAGTCCCAATTAAGGTCGCGGTAGATGCGCGCCATGATTGCGCCGAGCAGGCCGGAGTAATTGAGTGAAAGGGTGACGCGGCTGTGGGCGCCGACGGCCTCCACCTGGTGTCGGGCGACAATCCTGATGCCGAAGGTATGGGTCGTCCAGGCGAAGATGCGTCGCTTCTCGTCGAGGGAAGTGACCTGCCAGACGGCCGGCAGGAGCCGGGGCTGCCATATTCGAGTGCGGCTGCCGAGGGTGAGCGGACCCAGGTCCATGCGCTGGACGCGGGTTACCGAAGTGGTCCACTCCGGCCAATGCTCGACGTCGAGCAGCACCGGCCAGACGCGCGCGGGCGAGACGAGAATTTCTATGACGTGGCGAAAGTCTGACATGGGGATGCGGCCCCGAACTTACAGCAATGCTATTTGTGCGCGGTCACGGGTGCTGATTTTGTGTCGGCGATGGCCTGATCGATGAGTTGAAAGAGCTTGGTACGGTCGACGACTTCGACGAATGGCGCGCCCTTGCTGTTGGATGTTGTAACCCAGATAGTGGGCGTGTGCTCAATGCCGATGCGCTGGCCGAGAGCGTAGTCGGCCTTGACCTCGGCCGCTAGCTTGCCTTGCGGATCCATGGCAAACGGAAGTGGGATGTTGTGACTCTTGGCGAAGTTCTCAGTGAATTGGCGAAGCTCGTCGAGGGTCTCGATGGAGCGCTGATTGGCGAAGACGGCATCGCGGTAATCATCGCCGAGTTTCTTGCTTTTGGTGTCGAACCAGCGTGCGTTGACGGCTGCCTGAAAACTCCACGCATGGAAGGGGAGGGGAAAGTCGTGGCGCACCCAGGGAATGTTGTATTTGGCCGCAGCTTCCATCAGCACTACATTGGCGTTGGCGCAGTCGGGACACTCCATGTCTTCAAACTCGACGATGGCGACGCGAGCGCCGGGGGGCGGCTTGAGGGCAGCGGGATCGTGCACCGGCGTGGTGGGC
>NZ_JBARMD010000171.1:0-12089 GCF_049802275.1 Occallatibacter sp.
CGGCATCCCCTGCAGCCCGCTCATTCGCGTGCGCGCTCTCAACTGCGGCCTTCGCGGCATCCGCTGCCGCTACCGCCCCGTCGAACTGCTGCTTGCTGATCACATCTTTTTCGACAAGCGGCTTGTAGCGAGCCAGGTCTTGCTGCGCTTTCAAAGCGTTGGCCTCTGCCTGAATCACTTGCGCATGGGCGGCTGCCAACTGTGACTGAGCCTGTGAAATCGAGGCCGTTGCCGCACTCACATCCGCCCCGGCTGAACTCAGATTGCTGCCGGTGTTGATCGTCGTAATCGGGATGTTCACATTCGCTGCTGCCGCGGCGGCCTGCGCACTGGCCAGTGCGGCCTTTGCGTTTTCCACGGCGACCTGGTAGTCCCGTGGATCAAGCTCCGCAATCACCTGACCCGCCTTCACCTGCTGATTCTCATCGACCTCGACCTTGGCGACTTGCCCCGCGATCCTCGAACTGATCTGGATCAGGTGTCCATTGATCTGCGCGTCGTCTGTGTCTTCGTAATAGGTCGAGTGCCACCAGAAGCCGAGCCCCGCAAGAATAAGCACCACGACCACCGCGATGATGATGCCCCTGCGGCGAGAAGGAGGCTGCGTCACCTCGGTGCTCTCATCCCGCGGCGCCTGCACTGTTGTTGTGGTTGTATCCGCCACGTCTACTTCCCTCCGATTGCAAAACCAGTGTTCACGCGTCTCAAATCCAGCTTCACGGTTTTGGCCCTAGATATTTCCTGTAGTCCTGCCCCGCACCTAGCGCTCTTGCCAAACTCAGCTTGGCCACGTTGTTTCGATAGAGGCTCGATACGTACTGATCATTGGCTTGCGCGACCGACCTCTGCGCCTGGCTCACCGCGAGGTTGTCGTCGACGCCGTTCACATAGCGCTGCTGAGCCTCGCTCAGTGCTTCCGTTGCCAGGTCCACGCTCGATCGCGAGACTTCAACCTGCTTTTGTGCCGCTTCGATGTCCAGCAGCGCGTCGCGTACATCGGCATCCACCTGCGCGTTCAAATCGCTCAACTGCGCATTTTGCGTATCCAGTTGCGACTGCGCAACCTCCGCCTCGCCGCGCAGTCCGTACTCCCTGAAGATCGGCACGCTCAAGGTGCCTGCCGCATTACCTGTCCCATGCGAGCTTCCAAGGTTGGGTCCGATGACGCCGTAGTCTCCGTCAAATTTGATTGTCGGATACCGATCCGCCGTAGCCGCTTTCCGTTGCTCAACGGCCGCGGCAGTCTGCTCCACCATCGATGCCAGGTCCTTGCGATCAGCGTGGGCCTGCTTGATCAAGGCATCCACATCGATGTTGTCGAAAGCCGCGTACGGCTCCTTGTCAGACAAATTGAACTTCTGTTCCAAAGGCAATCCGATCGTGCGTGCAAGCGACAGCTTGTCTTTCTCAAAGGCGTTCTGGGCCACAATCAACTGCTGCTGCAGCGATTGATAATCCACCTGCGCACGCAATACGTCGAGTCTCGGCGAAGTTCCAGCGTCATGACTTGCGTTCGCCTGGTCGAGCGAAACCTTGGCCGTTGCCACCTGCGCAACATAACTCTCTATGAGCCCCTCGTCGGCCAACACCCGCATGTAGGCATTGCCCACAGTCAGCACCACCATGTCACGCGCATCCTGCTCTGAGAGCGTCGCCGCCGTGAACTGGTGTTTTGCCGCCATATACGTCCGCAGAGACTTCAAATCCAGCAGCGACCAAGTCAGCGATCCTCGGAGATCGGTATAGCCGAATGGCCCGATAATCGTCGGGAACCCGGGAATCCGCAACCCTTGCGCCGCCAGATCAACCTGAGACACAGCCTCGTGTGCGTTAAATTCCACATCCGGCAGCAACGCCTGCAACTGGGTCAACCGCTGCGCCCGCGCCGCATCGGTTTGAGTTCCGCTCAAAATCGCGCCCAGGTTGTTTTTCAGGCCCCGCTGCATGGCATCATCCAGCGACAAATCCAGGGTCAGCCCGGTCGCCTGGCCCGCAGTGACACTTCCCTGAAAGCTGCCCGTGGCTGGTCCTGCGCTCTGCCCTGGTATCTGAGCGGGAAGTTGCTGCGCAATGACCGGCAGCGCCGTCCTAGTCCCCATCAGGAGGGCCAATAGCGCACAGGCACAGAGATATTTTGGGTACTTCCTACAGTCGTCTGAAGACATCGATCGTATTTTGAAACCCCGGCAATGGAAATCTGCCGGAAAGTTGTTTGCACTCCAATAGATGCCCTATGTGGGCAGGCAGGTTCTTTATCTAGTGTACCGAACAAAAAACGAAGGGCGGTGTATTCCCCAACACACCACCGAAGTCCGTACGTCCCCCCCTCGGTCTCCGTCTTTATCTTGCCGTCGCCGCATGAATCAACTGCGAAGCCAGCGAACACAGCCCCTGCCGGAAGATCTCCCGAACTGCTTCCGCATTCCAGCCTTCCGCGCCCTTGCCACCATGATCGGCCAGCATGTCTGCGGTCTCATTCGCTGTGAAGCCCGCCACCGCCCGCAGCACGAAAATCACGCGCGTCTCGGTCGGCAGGCCTTCAATCCAGTTCTTCACGTTGTCGCGGTTTGGACCAGCTAACATGCCTTCCAGTTCTGCACGAGAAATTCCCGCCGATTCCAGATCGTCGTCCTCGATGCAGGTCGAGGCATGAACCAGCCCCTCAGGCGCCACCAGGCTGCCCGGTGTCCGCGCCGCAATCAGTTCAATTGCAGCAGCACCCAGAGCTCCCCGGCTGCTCCGCCGAGCCTCTGCGGCATCGCTGCAGGCCGAAATATCTGTCCGTGCCACCGCGGTCTCCACCAGCCCTATACTGGCTTCACCTTCGCCCACCAGCATCGAAGCCATATTGTAAAGACCTGCGGCTATCCGCTCCAGCATGTCATCCATGCCTTCCAGAACGTTGCTCACCGTGGCTTCATCTTTCGGGTGGCCGTCGAGCAGTCCCTGGACCTTCTTCGAAAAATCGTCCGCACCAGCCGGGATCGGCTCCTGTGGAATCAGGCTGTCTTTGGAATTCATCGAGAGCTCCTCTTTTTCAGGGAAGGATGCGGGGTTTCGCCAAGCCTCTATCCTCAACCCGCCACCCATCCCGGGTCAATTCTTCGATCGTGATAATTGCGCCTAAAGAATTGGTGGCTGGGAACGTATTAGACTAGGCGCGTGATTCAGGGAGGTGGGGAGTGCCGGAATCAACCGGGAACGACTGGGTGAGCATTTTGAAACGCACTTGTTTCTGGTTCATCTCCTTCGTTCTGGTCGTAATCCCATTTGGCCTCCTTGTCGGTGAAATATATGGGGCGGTCCTCTTAGTTCTTCGCGTCACCCTGATGGCTGCATTCCCCGTCTGGTGCTTATATCTGCCGTTCATCTTTCGCCTCAAAGATGCGAACGGGCGGCGAAGTGCAATCCTCCTTCTCGGTGGATTTCTGATCGGGCCAGCAACAATTCTGGTCTTGGGTCTGCTCATGAAAAATACAGAGAACTTTTTCTGGGGATTCTGGAGTGGCAACCCCGAAGGGATGGGGGCGGGTTATACCATGGTTTTAGCTTCGGTCGTTGGATTCCTAACATCGGCAATTTATGTGCTCTTCCTGAAATTCGTGCTCTCAAGGCACGCCGCGGCGAAGAGCGCATGACGTCGATCGGGCACGGAAGAGCGCCGGGTCCCTCCTTTTTGCATCCCTTTAACACCCCGCGTGCGCTCCTGCTGTAACCATGACTATTGGGACGATCCCACACTGCCCATTCCAGTTTCCCCGCAAGACGCTGTAGACTTGCCATCACGGTTTGTACGCACGCAAATGCCCACGACGAAGCAGAAACAAAAGCTCTTTACCGGACGCGACCACTCCTGGATGCAGTTCAATCGGCGCGTCCTCGAAGAAGCCGAAGACCCTTCCAATCCGCTCCTTGAACGGGTCAAGTTTCTTGCCATCACCGGTTCCAATCTCGACGAGTATGTGGAAATCCGCCAGGCCGGACTCATGCAGCGCATTGAAGACGGCTACCGTGAGCAAGGCTACGATGGCCTCCGCCCTGACGAGTCGCTGGCCTCACTCACCGCCGAAATCCACACCTTCGTTGAAGCCCAGTACCGCTGCTGGAACGACCAGCTCCTTCCCGAACTCCGCAAACAAGGCATCCGCCTCATGGAATGGGAAGAACTGGACGAAAATGCCCGCGCCTATGCCCAGGCTTACTTCCAGCGCGAAGTCGATCCCCTCCTCACCCCCATCGCCATTGACCCTGCGCATCCTTTCCCGCGCGTACTGAACAAGGCTCTCTGCCTCGCCCTGCTTCTCCGCCGCAAACGCAAAAGCTCGGGACCTCAGGTGCTCGGCGTCGTTACCGTACCGCGCGCACTTCCCCGCTTCGTTCGCCTTCCCGCGGAAGACGGCAAATTTGACTACCTGCTTCTCCAGGACTTGATCGCGCAAAACCTCGGCGGCATGTACCGCGGTTACGAAGTTCAGTCGCGTGTCGCTTTCCGTGTCACCCGGAACTCGAACCTCTACTTCGAAGAGGAAGAAGCGCGCTCGCTGCTCGAGACCATTCGCGTTGAGCTTCACAACCGTCGCAAAGGCGATGCGGTTCGTCTCGAAATCGAAGCTGGCGCCGATCCCGAAATCGTGGAACGGCTGCGCGTCAACTTCGAACTGGATGAAGACCAGGTCTTCCCCGACGACGGCCCGGTCAACCTCTCGCGCCTCATGTTCTTCTACTCAGACATCCAGCGCCCCGACCTCAAGTTCTCACCCTTCGCACCGAGGCCGCTCCATCTCAGCCGCAAGTCGACCAACATCTTCGACGAACTTCGCCAACACGACGTCCTGCTCCACCACCCCTACGACTCCTACGACCCTGTCGTCGACTTCATCCAGCAGGGCGCAGAAGATCCTGCCGTTGTCAGCATGAAGCAAACGCTCTACCGCACCAGCCAGGATTCGCCCGTCTTCTCCGCACTCATCGAAGCCGCCGCTACCAAAGAAGCCACTCTCGTCGTGGAACTGATGGCCCGCTTCGACGAAGCCTCCAATATTCGCTGGGCGCGCAGTATGGAGGATGCCGGCGTACAGGTCTTCCACGGCGTCGTGGGCCTCAAGACCCATTGCAAGCTCGCCTTGCTTGTACGTCGCGACGAAGATGGCGTCACTCGCCGCTACTGCCACCTCGGCACCGGCAACTACAACCCCATCACTGCGCGCTTCTACACCGACCTAAGCTTGCTGACGTGTGACCCGCAAATCACTGAGCGCGTGCACATGGTGTTCAACTACCTTACCGCGCACGCGGAGATCGACGACTATCGCCCGCTGCTCGTCGCTCCGCTCACCATGGCGGAAAGTTTTCTCGGCCTCATTCGCCGCGAGACGGAACACGCCCGCGCCGGCCGCCCCGCGCACATCGTCGCCAAGATGAACGCGCTTCTCGAGCCCAGTGTGATTGAAGCCCTCTACGATGCCTCCAACGCAGGCGTCGAAATCGACCTCATCATTCGCGGCCTCAGTATCCTTCGGCCCGGGGTCAAAGGCCTCTCCAGTCGCATCCGCGTCCGTTCCGTCGTCGGCCGCTTCCTCGAGCACTCCCGGATCTTTCACTTCGCGAACGGTGGAGACGACGAAATCTACCTCGGCTCGGCCGACTGGATGCCGCGCAATCTCTTCGAACGCTGCGAAGTCGCCTTTCCTGTCCGCGACCCGGCCGTCAAGGCGCGCATTCACGACGAGATTCTTCCCGCCTATCTCGCCGACACCATCAAGGCACGCATTCAGCAGGCCGATGGCACTTACCGGCGCGCCTCGGCAGCGAATGGTAGCCAGCCCTTTTCCGCTCAGGATTTCCTTATGAAGCTTTCCGAAGGCAAAGTCGATCTAAGCGCCATCCCCGAAATCAAAGCCGCCGCGGCGCCGGTTCGCCGCTCAAAAAAAGCCGATTCCGAACCCGCCCACGCGGCCGACTAGACCACCTCCGCAAATCGCGATCGACTGCGAAACATACCCCGGGGACCCCGCCCGCATCCAACCTGACGTAATGGGTGGCCCGCGGCGCGTCCGTCGCGCGATTTGTCACCTCCGTCCGATATGGGTGGTACCCGTGCAACTGCCACAAATTCGTATGTCCCCGTACATCTGTCTGATCCCTGCCCATTTCCGCAGAAGACAAATCCTCAAAATCAGGAGAAGAATCCACATGAAGCGCATTCTTACAGCCGCTTGCTGCATCCTCGTCGCGTCCCTCCCCGTCCTGGCCCAGAAGAAATCAGCCGCAGGAAAGACCATGACCGATCAGCAGTTCGTCGATTTCGCCGGACAAACCGATATGGTCGAGGCCAATCTTGGGCAATTGGCTCAAGATGCCGGCAGCACACAGCAGGTGAAGGACTATGGCAACATGCTCGTCACCGATCACACCAGCGACTACAAGCAGCTTACCGACGCCGCCAAACAGGCCAATCTCACCGTGCCCACGGCCATTGACGCCGAAAACAACAAAACCATGATCGCTCCCTTCCAGAAGCTCAAAGGCACCGCATTCGATCGCAAATATGCACAGGAAATGGTCTCAGGGCACACCAAGGCCATCGCGATCTACAAGAAGGAAGCGTCTGACGCGCAGAACGATGTTATCAAGTCCTACGCCGAAGCAACCCTGCCGGTGCTCGATAAACATCTCTCCGGCGCGAAAGACCTGGAGAAATCCAAACCGGCGGCAAAATAAAGGTTCAATCGCGAACTCATACGAGTTCTGAAACCACATCGCTCTTCTGCGGCGCAAGGTCCGTTTCAGCGCGTAGGAATTGCCGTAGTCCCTCTGTCCAGGGCATCCATATGTCCCCTCGCCACTCGTCCGCATCCAATCCACTTCAGGAGACCGTATGCCCGAACAACCCCCTGACCCACTCCACTACGACATGCGCATACCCCCTGCTCCTGATCCCGATAAAAACAGCGGATCTGAAAAAACGCCCGGCAATCAGGACGAAGCCGAAGCCGGCACCCCCGATAACACCAGTAGTGTTCGCGGCGACGAGAACTCCCAGGCAGACCGAACTTCGAAATAGTCAGGCAGGCACGAGATCTCCCACCTCAATTACGGGTGCTCTTCTTTGTACCCGTCGCGCAGAACATCGACCAAATTGCGGCCGCGCCGTTTAGAACAAAACGATGAGCACCTCACGCGCGATGCGAGGCGGTTGGATTGATCGCAGGGCAATCCCTCGCGGCCCCAACGGGCGGGGCATCTGTCGGTGGTGTTCGCTTGAGGTTCCGCGCGGCCGCTACACATTCTGCTCTGCGTTCTGCGTGCACGAATGGAAACTGCGCACGCAGCCGGCGTATCTTCGCGAGCAGGTGCTCGAACGCGATCGCGGCATCTGTGCAATTTGCGAGATCGACACCATTGCCGAGGCCCGCAGGCTACGCTACACGCGGGGCGCGAACCGCGCATCACTCCTCGATCATTGGGGCATGCGCAACAGATCGCGCAAAAGCCTGTGGGATGCGGATCACATTGTGCCTGTCGTCGAAGGCGGAGGCGAGTGCGACCTCGAGAATATCCGCACTCTCTGCCTGCGCTGCCATCGCCAGGCAACTCTGCAATTGCGCAAGCGGAAACTGCGTGTAAACGCAATGGTTGCCGTTTAAGGCAGGCCACGAAACATTACACCCGTAAACCATCTCGGACCGACCGGCATCTCAATCTTTATAGTTTGGGCCCAAGAAATTTAAACCTATTGAAAGCGGTGTAAAGATCATGCCCTACGAAATCCCATTAAATGTAATAGAGATCCTCAAAAGCACGTTGTATCTCCTGGAGCACACACTCTACCCCGGAAAAGACGGCAAAATCGTATCGGACCTAAAAAAATGCATCAGCGGTGCCATCACCGCATTAACAGCCGAGGCTATCGGCACCTAGGAACGACCTGAAGACGGGATCCCGAACCTCGGCAAGTCCGGGATCTCGATTCTTCGATGACCCGAATAGCGCCTCTCTTCTGCTGCGAAAGCCGGGTGACGAATATCACCAACAAAGCGGAAGCGTTGAACCAAAGTTGTGGGACCATCGTAAAGAACACCTATGCGCGTCTTTACTACAATCTTTCTTGCTCAACCACCAGCGGCACACGTCGAGTGCGTTGACCAAAGCAGCGAGTTCGATCAAGGCTACAACGGCCTGGCCGAATTCCAGCAGGCGTTACGCGAACGTATTGCCATGCTCGAGGCGTGCAGTTGGTATGAGGACGACGGGGCCGATGAGAAATAGACATCCGTCGCCGAGAATAAACCTGATTGAAAAATCCTCCTGCTTATAGGCGATAAGTCCTTTTCGCGGAATTACTCCAGTTCTCGTCAAGCATCGAGTCTTATCTTTCCTTCTAAGTTGCTCAATCCAAACAGCACTCTTCCTTTGAGCTTTTGCAGGCAATTTGACTCACCTTGCTACAGTCTGAAGAGGATAGAAAGTCCGACCGTCCGTGCTTAATTGCACACGCACAAACGTCGCGCAGGGAGAACCACATGACAGCAGACACACCGCAGGTATTTACAGGAATCACTCAGGCGCAATACGCAAAATTGATTGAAAAGGCGAGAGCCGCAGGCATGGTGATCAACGGCAACAATGGGCGCGCAAGCAGAATGGGCGTTGAGCTCGAGTGGAACTACTGCGAAGAAAAACAGGAACTGGTCCTCACCTGTCTCAAGACACCGTTCTTCGTCAGTGCTCAGGACGTCAATGCAAAGCTCCACGCACTCGTAAACGAAACCCTCAGGGCCTGACCTTCGCCGGAACCGCTACATCCTCACGCTCGCTCCTTTTACAATCACAGCAGTGGCTTTTCCCCTGGCCAACCCGCTAACTCAGCGCCAAAAGATTTGTGAACGCGCGCCGCTCCGCCTCGGTCAAGCTCCGCGCGCGCTCCATCTATGGCATCTCGCCAGCCTCGACGCGCCCACGGTCGCCGTGGTGTGGGCACTAGCCTTTGCATGGGCAGCCGGCGTTCACCTGGACCTCTGGATCCTGCTGCTTCTCGCATGTGGAACATGGACCGTGTACGTAGGCGATCGCCTGCTCGACGCCCGTCGTGCAATCCGCTCGGGCAATCTTGATGCTCTGCGCGAGCGCCATTATTTTCATTGGCGGCATCGGAGCACGCTGATTCCCATCGCCTGCGCGGCAGCCGCAGTTGCAGCAGGCCTCATCGCGCTACGCATGCCGGTCGCGGCGCGCAGTCGCAACTCCATTCTGGCCGCCGCCGCACTTATGTACTTTTCAGGCGTGCATATGACGGCGAGGCTTCCCCGGTGGCTGCGCAGATTCGCTTCGAAGGAGTTGCTGGTGGGTCTGCTGTTCACCGCCGGTTGCTCCGCGCCAACGCTCACGCGTCTCCACTCGGCGTCATGGCCGATCTTTGCCAGTCTCATTCTTTTCGTGGCCCTTGCATGGGCGAACTGCGCCGCAATTGAGAGTTGGGAATCATCGATGAATCAAACGACCGTCTTCCTGCATACATTCGTTCTCGGCATCGCCGGCCTCGCCGCATCCGGAGCTTTTCTCTTTATGGATACGCGCGCCTCCGCTCTCGCCTTTTCCGCTGCAATAAGCGCGCTGCTTCTGTCTCTGTTCGATCGCACCCGAACTCGTATCTCTGCACTCACCCTGCGCACGCTTGCCGACCTGGTCCTGCTGGCGCCGCTTGTTTTCGTGATTCTGGGGGCACGCTGACTGTGAGAAGCGCAACCCTGGAGTTGATCCAGCATGACCAATTCGCGTCTTCCCAACCTGCCAATTTCAACCGACTGGCGCGCGTCTATCGTTGGCTCGAGTGGTTCAGCTTCGGTCCGATACTCTCTCAATGCCGGCGCGCATTCCTTGGCGAAATGAAAAACCGGCGAACCGCTCTGGTTATCGGAGACGGCGACGGGCGCTTCACCGCGCAATTGCTCAAACAGAATCCGCACATCGTAGTCGAGGTCGTGGACGCAAGCGATGCGATGCTGCGCCGACTGATGCAGCGCGCAGGTCTCAACGCTGGCCGCGTGCACCCGCATTTGGCCGATGCCCGCCAACTCCATCTCGCTTCATGCGGGTTTGACCTCGTTGCTACGCATTTCTTTCTCGATTGCCTGACAACCATCGAGGTGGAATCCCTGGCAATACGCCTTCGGAGATCCATGACACCCGATGCCCTCTGGGTAGTTTCCGACTTCGCCATTCCCGACAACTGGTATGGGCGCCTCATTGCCAAGCCGCTCGTGACCGCACTCTATCTTGCGTTCAGATTCATGACCGGACTCACGATCCGGAAACTGCCTCGGCATCGTGATGCGCTGCAAAGAGCCGGATTCATCCTGACCAGGCAACAGAAACGAGTGTGGGGGCTCCTCGTCAGCGAACTCTGGAGGCCCACGCCAGTCGCGAATCCGATCTCACTTTCACAGAAAGCAGAGGCGGACTGAATGCCTTGCGCAGCCGACCCGATCAACGCGGAACCTTGAGCCGCCTGTACTGTTCCTCCGTAAGTTGAAGCCAGACTCCGCCGCGCCCCATCTCCAGACCATAGTCCAGAGCCTGGCGGTCCTGAAGATCCGCGAAGTTGCCGACCTTCTCCACAATCGCTCGAATCTTCTCCGGGCCTTGAAAGTAGTAGCGCCGTGGAAGGGGTGTCTTCAGGTCCTCCTCAAGAAACTGGCACATCCAGTTGGTCCGATACATGTAATACATGTAGATCCGATGGATCTGCGGCGAGCGGCACTTCGCACATAGCCGTTCACCCGGCGTGGGAGGATCGTCGGGAATAAAGTTTCGGCAGCGAGCGCAGATTTTGCCAGCAAGGCGCATACGGACGGTTGAGGAGCGTTCCCCCATGCACGCAGTATAAGGCGAATGGAAGGCGAAAATATGCACAGCCCATTTCTTCTTTCGCAACCGTTCTGAGCAAAACAGAAGCTGCTTATAAGCCTCTCTTTAAAAGAGATTTGCGCGATATAGCCTACCTCGGCATATTACAGCCGTGTTAAAATTCAGACTCAAAGGAAGTGGCTTGACCCTGCCGGATACGCCCATCCCCCTACGATGAACCTCTACCTCATGCGACATGCCAATGCTGGAGTTCCTCGCGAGAGCGCTAAGCTCGACGCCAAGCGGGGCCTCGTCGCGGAAGGCAAGGAGCAGTGCATGATCATGGGCCGCATGCTCGGCGCCCTCAAAGTCCAGCCCGACGTGATCCTTTCCAGCCCCTTGAAGCGTGCGCTTCAAACCGCGCAGTTCGTCGGCAACGAGCTGGGTTACGAAGGCAAGGTTGAAGTGAGCTCTGCACTCGACCTCAACGCCAGCTACGCCGATTTCCAGAAGCTGCTGGGCAAATACGCCGATCGCCAGGACGTACTGGTAGTCGGACACAACCCCAGTCTCTTCCAGTTCATGGGCCGCCTCATCACTGGAAACGGTGGAGCCGGCGTCCGCATGCGCAAGGGTTCAGTTGCCCGCATCGATATGGAAAAACACCCGCCGCTGCTGCAATGGCTCATCGATCCGCGCATGGCTCGCTGGATCTACGCGAGCGTTGCAAAGAGTTCGCGCTCGAAGACCTCGCGGAAATAGTCAGCTTCCTTGCGCAGCGACCACAGCTCCAGTTCCGCACCGGTCCGGCCCGGTTCCAACTCCAGGTACACGCGCTTCGGATAAACCCTCGCGACCACCTCGAGCACATCGCTGGCCCGGTCCTGGTTCAGTGCCACGGCGAGGCGCAGCAGCACCACAGCGCGCTCCACATTCTTGTGCTGCTCTGAAGGAATGTTGCGGAGAGCGCGATCGTCGGGCTGAGGACGGCTCTTGCCCTGGTAACGCGCAATCGCCGAAACGATTGTTCGCTGCACCTGCGTGTATCCATACATCTCCGACATCGACACGATGTACTGCGTGTGCCGGTGATGCCCCTGGTGGTTGATGAACTTTCCGGTATCGCGCAACACGGCAGCCGCCGCGAGCCAGTCTTCGTACTCCGACGGCAGGCGATGCAGCGCCTGTAGCTCGCGGAACAGTTGCACAGCGTGCGCGCGCACCGGCTCCGCCTGGCGCATATC
>NZ_JBARMD010000172.1:0-2639 GCF_049802275.1 Occallatibacter sp.
GACGGGGAAGTGGACCGATCCGACGGCAGGCATTATGGGCGGTATCGATTCGTATTATGAGTACCTTCTGAAGGCATCGATCCTGTTTGGCGACAAGGACTGTGCTCGTATGTGGCTGGACAGTGTGACGGCTGTCGACAAATATCTGGCTGATCAGGAGCCGAGCGGCCTCTGGTATGGGCAGGCGGATATGAACAGCGGGCAGCGTACGAATACGAACTACGGCGCGCTCGATGCGTTCTTTCCAGCGGTGCTGGCGCTGGGCGACGACGTCCATCGTGCGGCGGAACTGCAGGACTCCAGCTACAGGATGTGGAATGTGGCGGGCATTGAGCCGGAGACGCTGGACTACGTGAAGATGCAGATTACGAGCCCCGGTTACGAGTTGAGGCCGGAGATTATCGAATCGACCTACTACCTCTACCACTACACCCACGACGCCAAGTACCTGGCGATGGGGCGGACCTACCTTGATGGGCTGGTGAAGTATTGCCGGACCGAAGATGCTTATGCCGCACTTTCTGACGTGCGCAACAAGCAGAAGAAGGACGCGATGGAGAGCTTCTTTTTTGCCGAGACGCTGAAGTATCTCTATCTGCTGTTCGCGCCGGAGTCGACGCTGGAGTTTGATTCGGTCATTTTTAATACGGAGGCGCATCCGATGAAGCGGAGTTTGGGGCTGAAGTGACATGGAGAATCGCAGCAGAGTCCGAAAACACGTGCCTCAGGGGCTAAAGCCATTGATTCCTCGGGCCTTACGGCACGACTAAAGTCGTGCCCTTTCAAAGCCAGACTTACGGATTTTTATCAGTGCCAAGACGTTGACAAGCACAAACAAGAAAACGCCGCAAATCGCGACGATCCAAATGGGTGCTCCTCGAAAGTAGCTGACTACCAGACCACCAGCTACGCCCGCATTTAGTAGGATTAGTTTCTGTTTTGAGTCCACGGCAAGAAGTATACGGTGTAAGTTTGGCAGATCAGCGATTTCCTCGTCGCTCAAATCAAACCGAGACACTACCCGTTGCCGCATTTCGTTGACTCTGCTTCTTGATTCGGTTATCCTAAGGGTCTTGTGCGGTGTTGCGCCTGGGGTCTGATGTGGGGCCCTCTGAGACGGTTTCAAGTCGATGAGGAGATGACGTTTAGCCCGGACCCGGCTGATTGAACCCCTTTATCGGATTCGACCGGAACAGGCACCTTCGGCTGGGACAGCGAGCTAAGTCCAGCAGAGTCAGGGCCCTTATTGAGGGCAAGCATCGCAGTCCTCACCCGAACAGGATTGTTTGGAAGTGGGCGGAGATTGAGTCCATGCGCGGATGCCATGGACATTGGGGTATTGCGCCGAAGTTTTAGAAGTTTCTAGAGGGCAGGAGAGAGATGAGCACCTTTGTTCCGAGCGGCAAGGATATTGTCCGCAAGTGGTATGTAGTGGATGCCAGCGGCCAGACTCTGGGGCGCCTGGCGACCAAGGCGGCTGATGTTCTGAGCGGCAAACTGAACCCGAAGTACGTGCCGTATATCGACATGGGCGATCACGTGATCGTCATCAATGCGGAGAAGATTCGCTTGACCGGCCTCAAGGCTCAGAGCAAGGTATATCGCCGTTACACGGGATTCCCTGGCGGACTGCGCGAAGAGGAATTTACGCGCCTGCTGGCCCGCAAGCCGGAGAAGATTCTGGAAGAGGCGATCAAGGGCATGTTGCCGAAGTCGAAGCTCGGCCGCGCGATGGGATCGAAGCTGAAGGTCTATCGCGGCGACCAGCATCCGCATTTTGCGCAACAGCCAGTGGCTTTGGAAGTTGGATCGCGCAGCTTTTAAGCTGTCAGCCGTCAGCTTTCAGTTTGGAATTGCTGGTGCCGACGGTAGAGGCAGGAACGAATCGGAATTGGGAAACTAGCTGAAGGCTGAGAGCTGAGAGCTGAAGGCTAAGAGCGAACAAGAGCTAAGAGGATTGAATGGCAGATTTGGTTCAGTATTACGGGACGGGGCGCCGCAAGTCGGCGATTGCCCGCGTTTTTCTGCGTCCGGGCACCGGTGAGTGGAAGGTGAACGGCAAGCCTTTCGAGACATACTTTGTAACCGAGGCGCAGCGCGTCGCGGCAAAGCGCACCTTGGTGGTTGCAGAGCTGGCGTCGAGCTTCGATGTGGTGACCACGGTTTCGAGTGGCGGCGTGTCTTCGCAGGCTGACGCAGTGAAGATGGGCGTTGCCCGCGCACTGGTTCTCTTCAATCCCGAGCTGCGCAAGCTACTGAAGGCTGAAGGCCTGATGACGCGCGATGCTCGCCAGAAGGAACGGAAGAAGTACGGACAAAAGGGCGCACGCAAGCGGTTCCAGTTCTCGAAGCGCTAAGCGCTTCGAAGTGGACAGTGTTCAGTGAGCAGTGATCAGTAAGGGGAAAGACAGTCTGATCACTGACAACTGGCCACTGATCCCTGGTTTTAAATCTCCCGCGCGAGCGGGTTTCAATCCGGGCCAGACGAAGGTTAGTCCGGATGCAATCCACAAAGGAGGCCAATGGCCACGATCACAATGAAGGAGCTGCTCGAAGCTGGTGTTCACTTCGGGCATCAAACGAAGCGCTGGAATCCCAAGATGAAGGAATACATCTTTGGCGAGCGCAACGGTATTTAC
>NZ_JBARMD010000173.1:0-11460 GCF_049802275.1 Occallatibacter sp.
CTTCGAGCGAGACCCACGTAACGGGGCGGCTTTCCCAACCTTGCGGATAGACGCCATTCTTCCAGTCACGCAGAAAGTTGCCGGGATCACGCGGGGCGTAATGCGTGGCATCAAGAAACTGCTTGAACTGCGCATTGGTGACGGGAAATTTATCCATGTAAAACGGCTTGATCGTCATGGCGTGTTCGTGGAATCGACGCGGGGAATCCTCCCACGGGTACTGCACATCTACGCCATTCATGGAGCCGCCTTCAATCTCGGTGCCTCTCACGCGGAAGACGAAGGACCCTCCGGGGATTTTTACCATTCCGTCGGGAGCTTCGGTTGCGGGCTTTGTTGCAGCGATTTCGATTAGACGCTGTTGGAGTACGGCGGGTTCGTGCGAGAAGGAAGCAAGTGGTTTCTCGGTCATCTCTGCCATGCGGCTCATCAAGGTCTTAATTGCCTCAGAGGGCTCGGCTGGTGTGGCGAGGATTGCACCGTAGCCGTTTGCTTCGATGTTGAAGCTAAGGACGGAAACGGGGCCGTCTTGTACCGGCTTTAATTCGATGCCGTGATAGAGATCGAAGTAGCGCATGCCGGGCGCGGGCTTTACGTCCATCTGGCGGCCGGCAATTTCATAATCGGTTCGATTCACGATGGTCCAGACGGTTTGGTCACCGAGCGGCCAGCGACTCGCGTACACGCCGAAGTTGTGCATTGGGTAGAGCGGTTCCCAGTCAGGGCTAATGAGAAATGGTGCGACGCCGCGTTCGACGGTCGCGACACGGCGTGTGGCCTCGGCATCGCGGGGATTGATGCCGTTCCAGATGCCCCAGACATTCTCCCAGCTTTCCCATCCAACGCCGTTGAAGAAGGCGAACTGCAGATCGTGGGTATGATCGACGGCCCAGCGATCGCTGATGTTGACCATGTGGCGCGTCTCAAGCCACTTGTAGCGATCGACCATGGGGATGAATGGAAATGCGTACTGGCCCCAGGTCATGACGTTCCACGCGAGCGCTTCGTCGCTGGGGCTACCCTCTGGTTGGAAGACAAGAGGATGACCGATTGCGTCAGCAGCAAGTGAGAAGCCGAGAGGGACGCCATCCTGCGTGTCGCCGTTGACGCCATCTGCGCCAATCTGCTTCATCAACTCTGCCAGGGCCTGCGGCCATGGTTGGGAGGGTTGGTGCGTGCCTTCATCCCACATCATCATCGGAAAGAGGACGCGTACTCCGTGACGATGAAAGTCGGCGACCATCTGTCGAACGCCTTCCACGCCGCCAGGCATGGACTGGACCATCTCGAGCTGATTGCGATCGTCGATGCCCATGTTGGGGTAAGTCGCCCAGATGAGGACGGCATCGATTCCGCCATAGCGCTTGTCGAGATCGTTGAGGTAGCGATCGACGGTGTAACGCCCGGTAGTTGGGTCGTAGAAGTAGCGATCGTGAACCATCATCTGTGGCTGAATGAAGCTCGATTGCGTCCACTTGAATGCAGGGAGGTCGTAGCGTGATGGGTCGTAGGCAATGCGAATGCGGCGCTCGGTGCGCCAATGCTGGAGGTCGGCGAGCCAACGCTCGTGCGTGAACGGCAGGCACGAAATCTGTGGACCCTCCCATGCGTTTTGGAGCTCCATGCAATGCGGAGTGGGGATCTGCTGGCCGCGCGGCTGAAAGTGCGTGTCTTGTGCTGCCGCTCCCAGCGCAAGGACTCCGAGCGCGACGCTTAAGAATATGTTTCGATACATTCAGATCTTCTCCAACTTGCAATCCAGGCAAAGAGATGCTTTCTTTAGATAGTCTCGCCACGATCGGCCAGGAATGCATAGAGATCATCGCGCGTGGGCATCGAGGCCTGGGCGCCGTGGCGCGTCACGGATATGGCCGATGCGGCACAGGCGAAGCGCGCGGCGGCCCATGGATCTTTGCCTTCGAGCAGAGCCACGGCGAATGCACCGTTAAAGCAGTCGCCGGCGGCAACGGTATCAATGGCGTTGACGGCGAATGGCTGCACCCAGCCAGCCTTGCCGCTCGCGACGACATAGGCGCCTTCGGCACCGCGCTTGAGGACGACTCCGGGAAGGCCTCGTGCGAGCAACGCTGCGGCGACAGTTTCGGGGTGAGAGGCGTCGTCGAGGTAAAAAGCGGCTTCAGTCTCGTTTGGAGTGAACCATGCGACCTGCTTCCACACGGGATCGCTGAGTGCGGCGGCGGGAGCTGGATCGAGCATAACCGGGACATCAAATTGCGCGCAGAGTGCAAGCGTGTAATCGATGGTTGCCATGGGCAGTTCAAGCTGACACAAGACCATGCCGGCGTTGCGGATCACATCAACGTGCTTGTCGACGTAGGCGGAGTCGACCTTGCCGTTGGCTCCGGGAACGACGACGATTGCATTCTGGCCGCTTTCAGAAAGAAAGATCGGCGCGAGGCCTGACGATCCGGGAGCCGTAATCATCGCGGAGGTGTTAACGCCGGCCGAGGAAAGGTTCTCAAGCAATTCCGGGCCAAATACGTCATCGCCAACCATGCCGAGAAACTGGACCGGATAGCCCAGGCGCGCTGCGGCGACGGCTTGATTCGCGCCTTTGCCACCGGGCGTGGTGGAGAAGCTGGTGCCGATGACAGTCTGTCCGACGCGGGGAATCTGCGGAGTGCGGGTCACCATGTCCATGGTGACGCTGCCGACAACGACGATGGGTTTGCGAGTCTCTGTCATGCAAGCCTCAGTAGAGCGGGGCCAGTGCAATGGCGCCCAGCCCCAGGATAAAGAAGACGAACATGAGCACAAGCAGCATGTGTGCAGCGCGCGGAGCACCGGCAAATTCGCGCCAGACGAAGACACCCCAGCAGGCTGAAACCATGGTGGCTCCCTGGCCGATGGAGTAGGAGACCGCGGGGCCGACAAGGTGCGCACCCGAGGCGACGAAATTGGCAACGGCACCGACGCACCAGATGGCGCCTCCAACAAATCCCGCGAGATGCCAGCCAATGGGGGCGCGCCAGTAATCCGCCCCGTTGACCGGAGGCTTGCCGTCCAGGGGTTTGCGCATCAAAAGGAGATTTGCGGGAAGCGTGGAGACAAGCACGCCGATGGCAAAGAAGAAGGCCGTAGCGTAGGGGCCTGTTGATTCGGGACCGCGCATGGCATGGGCCACCAGCGGATAGAAGCTGCCCATCAGCACACCGGCAATGAGGCTCAGGACGATGCCGCGGGTCGTTGCTGCTTTTGCGCTAGCTTCGCGTTTGCGATAAGCTGCGGCGTCAACGATGATGGCGAGGACCACGAGCGCTACTCCACCGAAGAGGAGGAGAGGATTGGCGGCTGGGCTGACCAGGTAACTGGAAACAGCGCCAACCACGAGAGCCAAGCCGATGCCGACCGGGAATGCAACGGCAAGTCCGGCAACGTCAATGGCTGCGACGAGAAGAAGGTTGGCAACGTTGAAGATAACTCCGCCGATGAGGGCGTAGACGATCGCGGAGAGCGGGGTTTGGCTGGCGGCATTGAGGAAGGGCAGACCGGCTGGTCCATGGCTTCCGGCGGTCAGGCCGAGGAGGATCGCACCGGCGAACAGGCCGATGGCATAGTCCCAATAAAAGAGTTGAAAGCGGAACTTTGGGCAAAGTTTAAGGGTGTTGGCCCACGATCCCCAGCACAACATGCTGACGATCATGAGCGCGAGCGTGACTTGATATGTTTCAGGAAGAAACATTCCGGTTGCCCCTGTCTGGTTGTGTTTGTTGCAACTCGGAACGATACGCGGAGGGGGTGTATGGATGCAAATGACACGCACTTGCAGACTTAGGTGTTCGTGCTTTCCCACCCATGCCGCGATGAGGCTGCGTCATGGATGGGGCACCCAGATTTGTGGGTGAGGCGATTATTGTCGGGCGGATTTGATGGCCTCGGTTAATGCTGGCACCACTTCGAAGAGGTCGCCGACGATGCCATAGTCGGCCACTTCGAAAATGGGAGCTTCGGCGTCTTTATTGATGGCTACGATGCACTGCGAGCCCTTCATGCCGACGAGATGTTGAATGGCTCCGGAGATACCGACGGCGAGATAGAGTTTGGGCGCGACCGTCTGGCCTGAACTGCCTACCTGGCGCTCGATTGGCAGCCAGCCGTTGTCGCAGATGGGGCGGGATGCGGCGATTTCAGCGCCGAGGGCTGCAGCAAGATCCTGAATGAGAGGAAGATTGTCTGCTTCCTTGATGCCGCGGCCAACGGCAACGATCATCTGTGCCGAGCCGAGGTCTACCGTTTGCGCGGTGCCGCGGAATGGCTCGCCGGGTTTGGTGCGGATCTGTGCGGCATCGATTGTTGGAGTGAATGTGCTGGACTCGGCTGCGGCAGATTCGGCAGTGTCGGCGCGAAAGGCGCCGGACTGAACGGAGATGAAACATGGGCCGGAGCCTGTGGATTTGTAGTTGCCGCTGAGCCGACCTTGCATGAGTTGGCGAGTGAAGACGGGGCCGTCGCCGATTGCGGTTACGTCTCCGATAAGTACCCGGCCGAGGCGCGCTGCGAGTGCGGGGACATAATCGCGAACCTGGTAGGAGTGCGGGAAGACGAAATAATCAGGAGATTCAGCGCGTATGAACTCCTCGAGCGCTGTCGTGAATCCATCAGCAGTGTATTGCGCCAGCAGCGGATGCTCGATGCGAACGACCTTGGCGACGCCTTTGGTAGCAGCTTCTTTGGCGAGAGCTTCGGTTTGCGCGCCGATGACAACTGCGTTTGCTTTCGCGCCGGATTGGGCAGCAAGCAAGTTCGCCGCGGCTACTGCTTCCCAACTGATGCGGCTGATGCGGCCGCCGCGATCTTCAAGAACAACGTAGACTCCGCTCATATGACCCGCACCTCGAACTTCAATTTTTCGACGAGCGCTGCTGCGGCTTCTTTCGCGGAACCAGAAATGATCTGCGTGGATTTCTGCTTTTGCGGAAGCGTGACTTTTTCGAGCACCGCCGCGGGCGCGCTTGCATGGCCGAGTTCCGCAGCATTCACTTTGCGCAATTCCTTGGTCTTGGCCTTTTTGATGCCCATCAGGGTGGCATAGCGAAGCTTGGTGCCGCCGGACTGGATCATGAGGACGGCAGGGAGGGGAAGTTGTATGTCCTGAAACCAGCCCTCTTCGAGTTCGCGTTTAACGGTGAGGCCGGTGTCGGTCTTTTCGACGTGAAGGATGAGCGAGGCATGGGGAACGCCGAGCAATTCAGCCATGATGACGCCGGTTTGCCCATAGCCTAGATCGTCTGATTGCAGACCGGTGAGGATCAGGTCAGGGCTTTCCTGTTTCGCCGCGGACGCAAGCAAATGTGCAACGCCGAGGGCATCGCGCTGATTCAGGTCGTTGGCTTCCACTTGGATGGCGCGGTCGGCGCCTTTGGCGAGAGCCTCGCGAATAGTGGTTCCGGCGCGCTCGGGGCCTGCGCTCAGCACAACCACTTCGCCGCCGTGTTTCTCCTTGAGTTGCAGGGCCTCTTCGAGGGCGTAAGCATCCGACTCGTTCATTGCGAACTGCAGGTCGGCTTCTTCGATCCATTTGCCGGCGCTGTCGATTCGAACCTGCGCGTCGCGCTCGGGCACTTGCTTGATACAGACGATGATCTTCATACGGAATGACTCCGGGATTTACGGTTGTTCGGTTTTCACAGTGATGGTTTGAGGCAGACTGCGCGCGGTGAGTTGGGCAATGTCAAGAAGTTGCGGCGCGCCTTCGCCGGTTACGGACAAAGCGTCGCGAAACATGGTGTTGCAGAAGGGGCATGCGGTCCCGATAGTGGATGCGCCGGTTGCGACCAGTTCCTTGACGCGCGTGTGGCTAACGCGATCGCCGGTTTCTTCGCCGAGAAAAGCCAAGCCTCCGCCTGCTCCGCAACAGAAGCTGCGTTCATGTGAGCGCGGGGCTTCTACGAGTTCGCCGGCGATGGAGACGATGGCGCGGGGCTCGTCGTAGACATTGCGGTAGCGGCCGAGATAACAGGGATCGTGGAAGACGATCTTCTCTTGGGTGGTGACTGCATCGGGCTGGTTTTGGGCATTGCTTTCCCACCCTTCTCGCAAAGTACGCGAGAAGGATGGGGCACCCGGCTTCGGTAGCTTGTCTGCAAACCGCGCGAGGAACTCGCTATGGTGCTCGATCTCTGGTGGGGTGCCGAACTCTTTCCAATCCTCCTGAATGGTGCGGACGCAATGCGGGCAGATGGAGACGATCTTCTTTACCTTGTTTTGCGCAAGTGCTTCCAGATTCGCTTCAGCAAGCTGCTGGAAGAGCAGGTCATTGCCGAGACGGCGCACGGGATCACCCGTGCATTTTTCCTTGCGCAACACGCCGTAGCTGGTGCCGAGATAGTTCATAACGCGCGCGAAGTCGGCGACGATCTCACGACCTTTCGGATCGTATCCGCCCATGCAGCCGAGCCAGAGACAGTATTCCTGTGTGCCGTCGAAGATCGGGAATCCTTGTTTCTGGATGAACTTGTCCCGTTCAAGAGAGCCCATGCCGAGTGCATTCGATCCGCGTTCGAGAGCGAGAAAAAGCTTTGCCCCGTGATCGTCTTCCCACGCGCCGGTGTTCACCGCTCCGCGGCGGAGGCCGATGATGATCGGCAAATGCTCAATGCCGACGGGGCATTGGTATTCGCATGCGCCGCACGTAGTGCATTGGAAGTCGGCGGTCATGGAGTTGAACTTGCCAATCAGGGACTCCTGCGACGTGGGGCCAAGTTCGTTCAGGTAACCGCGCAGTCCGAGGATGATTTCCTTGGGGTTGAGTTCCTTGCCGGTGTTGTTGGCAGGGCAGTGTTCAGTGCAACGGCCGCATTCAACGCAGGAGTAGGCCTGCAGGCTGACGAGTTGGGTGAGGTCGGCTCCGGCCACGAGGCCGAAGTCTTCATCGCCCACCAGCGGTGGAATCTTGCTGAAGCCGCCACGGGAAAGGAAGATGGTGGCCGGGCTCAGAACGAGATGGAGGTGCTTTGTGTGCGGGATGATGGGCAGGAAGATGAGCAGCGAGAGTGTGTGTGTCCACCAGAGAATGCGGGCAGCAGCGCTGTCATCGGTGACAGCGAAGCTCGCGAGGTAAGTCACCATCAGGAGGAAGATAAGCAGTGCGATGACCCCTGATTCATACGAAACCTTGCCGCCGAGCCACCGCGGCCGCACAAAAAATCTGCGCACGAATAGACCCAAGATTCCCACTGCGCAGGCAACCGCGAAAACCGCTGCGAAATAGAAATAGAAACGGCCGAGCAGCCCTTGTGGATCGAGAAAACCTATGCCCAGCCCGACCGCAACATGGTTCAGTGTGACGAGAGCGAAGGCACAGAAACCCCAGAAAACAAAGGCATGGGCGAGGCCGGGCAGCGGTCGTTCGCGGATGACTTTGGCCTGGCAGATTACTTCCCAGAAGAAGTCCCACACGCGCCTGCCGATAGGGGAGAGGGTGAAATTGGGGTCTTTCCGGGAATTGAGGATTCGCTTGAGGATGGGACCGAATCGCCGCCAGAACAGGACGGCGGAACTCACGATCAATGCCACCAGGAGCAGCTTCTCCGACAGCGAGAAACTTTGCGGTTCAGCCAGCGTGGCAGAGAAGAGGTTCATAACCGAACTCACTCACAATACACGATTAGGCCCACGGTCGGTTGTTTGATGCGAAACGATTTTGACAAGACAGATTTGCCCCAGAATTGTTTCGGATGGGGATTATGAGGGCCGCCCTCCACAAGCAAAAGGGCGGGGCCCCTTTCGAGACCTCGCCCCAATGCTTTCCGAATTGTCGAAGATCCGGGTCGGTAACCGGATCGCAACCCGGGTGTTGCGGATAGGGTGGTTCATTCGAGCTCAGCCCGAGTTTCCCTCCCCTGTCCCGTACAACCCTTGATGCACGAGTGTTCATGTTGCCATTCGTGAGTTTCGTTGCCGATTCTCTTGAAGGCCATAGATTACTCTCTCCTTCTGGAAGATTTCTCTTCCGTTAATAAATTAGAGGTGCAGAGGGTTGGGGAAGTTGTCGACACGGGGAGCGCAAATTGATCAGACTGTCACATTGTGGGAAGCGCGAAGAGTATCCGTGAAAGCCGCACCAGGCATTCAACTTTGTTTGCGGGCCTCGGCCTCGGCCAGCCAGCCGCGGCGAAGCTTTTCAGTAGGAATACTGGACATGTAAGGCTTGATGTCGAGGATGGGTGTGCCATCGAGCATGTCAATGCCCCGCACCCGCAATTGCCGGCCCTCGCGGCCGAGCAACTCTACAACCGTCAGCGCAATTGGATTGGGGCGGCGCGGGGAACGGGTTGCAAATACACCGTGTGGCCGTTCGTCAAAGGGCGGGCTGCCAACCAGTTCGAAACCTTCTGAACGGTCGAAGGTCCAGATAACGAAAAGATGCGAAAAGCCCTCAACATCGGTAAGGCCCAGTTCAAACTCCGGAAGAATCTCAAGCACGCCTTCGGCGTCATGTTTGGCGCCAAGTCCCTTCGGAATGGCCTTGGTGTCGGTATAAGAGCTTCGCACGAATCCGATGGGTTGGGGCGTAAACACAGCTATAGGTGCTCCAGTGTGCAGAACGGTCTGAGGCACGGTGATTAGCGGCCGCAATCCGATGGTAGCGCAGAAGGATCCTCTGCCGTCTCATAGTCGAATTTGCGCAAGTTCCGCATGCATTCACCCAGCGCGCCAACAAGTGTTTCGCTCCAGCCGCAGGGTTGAAACCGCATCGTTTTCTGGTTCAATTCGATATCGGCAGTGGCATAAAATTGCATGTCGCTGGTCTTCGCGGTGGCGAATTCCTTAACGGTGATACGCGCTTCGATATCGCCTTTGTGGTGCTTTTTCTTGACGGAAAAGAAATGGAGACGAGCGAGCGCTTCGGAGCAATCATTCTGTACAAGCTTCCATTCGTTCACGCTGATTGACCTCAAGGGAAGTTGAGCGACTTGATTGCCGAGTCTAGCGGATTGGCTGGGCGAATGGACAGGGAAATCGGATCACCTAGTATTCTTAGCTTCAGTAAAGCATTTACTGCGATTGGGAGGCATGCTTGGCGAAATATCTTGTGACCGGAGCAGCGGGATTCATAGGCCGCTCGATTGCCGCGGCATTGTTGAAGCGGGGAGAAGACGTTCGCGGCATTGATAACTTCATCACCGGCAAGCGCGGCAATCTGGCTGGTCTCGAGGACATGGAGTTCGTCGAAGGGGATTTGACCGACCCGCAACAATGCGCGCGTGCCTGCGAAGGCGTCGAAGTCGTGTTTCACGAGGCCGCACTGGCGTCAGTCCCACGCTCCGTTGCCGACCCGGCGGGCACGAATCTCAATTGCGTTACTGCGACCCTCAACCTGCTCGTGGCGGCGCGGGCCGCAGGGGTCCGGCGCGTGGTGTACGCGGGATCGTCGTCGGCGTATGGTGATACGCCCACCTTGCCCAAGCACGAGGACATGCTTCCAAATCCGATTTCACCTTACGCGGTGGCGAAACTCGCAGGCGAGCACTACATGCGAGCCTTCGCGCGTGTCTACGGGCTCGAGACCGTGGTTTTGCGATACTTCAATGTGTTTGGTCCGTTCCAGGACCCGGCATCGCACTATTCCGGCGTTCTTGCTATCTTCTGCCGGCGGATGCTGGCCGGAGAACAGCCCACAATCTACGGCGACGGCGAGCAAAGCCGCGACTTCACCTACATCGAGAACGTCGTGCTCGCAAATCTAATGGCTGCGGATGCGGCGGCGGAGAAGGTTTCAGGCCAGATGATGAACGTGGCAACCGGGTCGCGGTGTACTCTCAACGAAACCTTTTGCATTCTACGCGAACTTACTGGTTACAAAGGAGAACCGGCGTATGAGGCGCCACGCTCAGGCGACATTCGCGATTCACTCGCAGATATTCGCCGCGCCGGCGAGCTGTTGGGATACAGCCCGATTGTGGACTTTCGAGAGGGGCTTCGCCGAACGGTGGAGTGGTATCGAATGAGAAGTTAAGCAGTCGGTCCAGGCTAAAGATTCCGGCCATTTTGCTCCTTCTTTCATACGTGACGAGGCTCACTAACAAGG
Organism: Occallatibacter sp.; assembly: GCF_049802275.1. NCBI lineage: Bacteria > Pseudomonadati > Acidobacteriota > Terriglobia > Terriglobales > Acidobacteriaceae > Occallatibacter > Occallatibacter sp. Next base: position 10,052 of record NZ_JBARMD010000173.1, read on the forward strand.
AGTCCGCGGATATGGACACTGATGAGTGTTCGATCCGCGGTGGCTGTGCGTCGTGTAGTGCGCGATTGCCCTTCGGAAAGCAACGGGAACTGAGGAAGCTGACCCTTGCAGGAGAGCCGCGCGGAAGGCCTGTTGATAGATCGCGATCCGTCGCAGGGCCTGGCCCGGCGCAAGGATTCGAATCTCTCTTTACGCGAACTCTGGCTCGCAATCCGAAGCAATCGTCGCCTCTTCCTGTCGATTGTGGGAACGATGCTCGGCGCGTGCCTGCTCTATTGCCTGCTTGCCCCCAATGAGTATGAAGCGACTGCGCGGGTGGCTTTGCGCGCTGCACCTGTTTCTGTCCTCACATTCGATCGAAGCGATGGCTCCTCAGGGGCTTTTGCCTCCGGCCAGGTCCAGCTGGAAACGCTGGCCAATGTGTTCCGCAGCGATCAACTGGCCTGGGACGTGATTACGCGCCTCGCGCTTTACAGGGTCCCGGGGTTTACGGGCTCGTTCCCCAGGAAGTTTCCGAATTTCAATCCAGCACGGCCTGGCAGTGATGCGAACGCCTGGCTACTCGACGAGTTTCAACGCGATTTGACCGTGCAGACGATTCCTCGCACGCTTGTTCTGCAAATCCGGTTCCGCTCACGTGACGCTGCGCTTTCAGCGGCGGTAGTGAATGCCCTCATTACGGCTTATGGGCAACGAGATACTGACGCCCGCGTTGAGGCAACGAAAGACGCCACGACATGGCTGAATGCTCAGCTGGGCGAGTTGAAGATTCGTGCTGACAACGATGAACGGAAGCTGGAGGAATTCCAGCAGCGGCATGGAATTCTGGATACCCCGGAGACGCTGGGAAATGGCCAGCCGAGCGACGTGGAGCACACCACGGAACTGGGAGAAGTGGATGCGTTGAGCAGGGAACTGGCGAATGCAACAACCGATCGCATCGTGCGTGAAGCGGAATATCGCGCAGCCGCTTCAGGTGATCCTGAAGTGGTGCTCGCTTCCGATTCCCGGCTGCAGGCTTCGGGCAACTTTGCCTCGGTGCTGCTGCAGCAACTGCACACGCGGCGCAGCGATCTGGAGCAGGAGCAGGCGCAACTGCGGATCGAGCATGGTCCGAACTTTCCCCGTGTTGTCGAGATTCGTAGCCAGATGCAGGATCTGGACGCGCAAATCAAGGCGGCAGACACAAAGCTGGTTGAGCGGTTCCGAAGCGCATGGAAGACGGCTGCTGGTCGTGAGGAACTGGTTCGCAGAAGTCTGAGCTCTGCCACGGGAGCCGGTTTGAAGCTGAATGAAGCGGCGTTGAAATATGCGGTGATGCGGCAGGAAGCGAATGCGAATCACGACGTTTATCTCAGAGTTTCGCAGCAGGTGGAGGAGGCGAACCTCGCGGCTGGCAGCCATGGCAC
>NZ_JBARMD010000174.1:0-3278 GCF_049802275.1 Occallatibacter sp.
GAGGCAAGCACCATGTCGTAGACACCGCTGGCGATCATGCCTGCCATCGCCGGAACCAGGGATGGTGTGTACTGGTAATCGGGGTGTACCATGACGACGATATCGGCGCCCGCAGCAAGGGCCTCGCGATAGCAGGTTTGCTGGTTGCGACCGTATCCGTAATTTGAATCATGGACGAAGGTGTGAACTCCCAGCTGCTTGGAGAGGGCAACCGTTTTGTCTTTGCTTGAGTCGTCGACAAGGATCTTGATGTCGACAAGGTCGGACAGTTCGCGCACGGTCATCTCCAACGTTTTTTCAGCGTTATAGGCTGGCATGACCACCGCGATGCGCTTTCCGTTAATCATCGATTCACCACCGGTATCTTTCCATTCTCATGCATGCGGGAGCAAACGCACTATCGTCCGCTGGAAGTGACCTGCCCTGGTAATGGGTACGGAGAGACCGCAACCGGCTGCTTGTCCGGTTCTACTAGCCAGACTTTACGGTCTCCGTAATATTGAAATAGTTCCCGGTTGCTGGCGGAGTCCATTTCGCGGGCCCAGATTACCTTGGATTGATCTATATCCGCGGCATTGTAGACCCACTCGTCCTGAGGATTATGAGCGAGAGAGTATCGGACGATTGCGATCTGGCCGCCGGGCAGCCTCTCCAACTGCTGTTCCACATTGACGCGGTCCGCGCCGAATACCTCAGGACCATACCAGCTTGTGTTCCACGTCGACGAAGGCCATTCACGGAGCGTCAAACGGAGAGGCTGAGCGCCAAGACGGAGGACTGTCATGGCGAGGAGGAGTACGCAAGTGAGCCGCGTCCAGGTGATGCCGACTGTCTGGTCGCCGGGACGCCACTGCCGCATATGTCGCATGGCCTGCAAGCCGAGGGCGTAGATGGCCGCAGTGAAAGGAGCCAGATAGTGGGGGACCAGAAAAATCTCAACCAGCATCCCAGCGGTCAAGACGAGCAGGCAAATCACAAGGAATCGGGGGCGCCGGTCGTGGAATATCCGCGGTAGCCAGAACGTTAGAGGGAGGAACGCAAGGCCAGTGAAAAAAAGAACTCCAATAAAGGCCTTGATTAGCGTCATTTTGAAGAATCCAGCTAGAGAGTGAGCTCTTTGGTAATCGACAAACTCATCCTCGTGATAGAAGCGGCGCATTTCATCGTGGTGGTATGCGGGCTCAGGACGGGCCTTCTGCCATGCAAAATAAGGCGCCATTGCGTAGGTGGATCGGTTTACTGAATAGGGCAAGGTAAGCGGATTGCCGAAGACGCGGTAATCGTAGTAGCCCATCCACGCAGCGGCTCCAACCACAACCATCAGCGGAATCGCAGTGCTCCGCAAGAGCGAAGAGGGAGTTGGTCGGTTGCTGGCGACCAGGTACCAGCGGACCAGCGACACCGCAACCGGAATGAACAACAACATGCTCTCGAATGGCCGGGTTGTGAACATGATCGCGATGCCCACGGCCATGAGTAGTGCATACCGAAAAACTGGTCGAAGCTTAAACCTTGGCAATCCGCCAAGTACTAGCGCTCCCCCGAGTGCCGCGATTGACCCAGCGGCATGAAAGGTGTTGATCCAGTAACTGAACAGCCCAAGGTGGATGACGGCAAGCATGCCGCCTAGGAACGCCCAGGACGGCGGCATCCAGGCTTGAAGCATCCAGCAAATCGTGGCGCACATCAGCGCGCTCATGATCAGGGTGCCAAACCACGGGTTGCCGAAGAGCAATTTGCCAGCCGCCAACACCATGCCTTGGGTGGGAAAGTACATCGACATGTAAGTCGGCAGCATGTCGATGTGAATCGATTCAAAATGGATCCACATAGCCGGGGTGGAGTTGGTCAGACGGCCATGGGAAAAGGTGTCAGAAGCAAGCAGAAAGCTGAAGTCATCAGGGACAAAGGGATGTGGAACGCCGCACCAAGGGAGAATCGCCAGGCGCAAAATAAGCCCGGAGAGCCCAACCGTCGTTACGGCCGCCACTTTTCTCCGTGCCAGTTTGGCGAGGAAATGCTCTATGTGCGAAAACCATGAGGCGCCTAGTCGCGGCCACGCGAAAGACAACCCCAGAACGATCGCTGTTAGACCGCCCTCAAGCAATGTCAGAGTGACAGCCTGATCTGGGAACCCCGGATGTGAGATGGACATACTGATACTTTGACACAGCCCGGGCACCGAGGAGCGCTCAAAAACGCAAGCGGCCAATCTGATTGGTTAGGCTCGGGAAACCAACGAACTGTTATCTTGCCTTTGGGAGAAAAACTCTTCAAAAACACAGCAGCCTGGTAGTGAAATCACTGACCAGGCTGCAGGTGTTAGCTTCCGGCAAAGCCGGGTCGGGACTATGTGATGTTGCTCGACAAGACGTTCGTGATGTTATCGAACGCATTGTTGAGGCCGGTGGCAAGGAGTTTCATGCCAGCGACTGCGCCGAATGCGATCAGGGCTACGACGAGAGCATACTCGACCAGATCCTGACCTTCTTCCCGAGCCATCAGAGACTTGAGAGTGAGGTACATCTTGATCATCAGATCATTCATTGTTGTGAATTCTCCATTTCCTGGGTTGGGGTTCCAGTCACTGACTGGTGGTAGTGCATTGTGAGCAGGTGTTGTGCCATCGTTTTTAGCACTTCGCTCCATTAGAAGTCAATAAGACATCAAAGGGGATACCACGAAAGATGTATACCAACGTACTTCAGCGGGAGTTGACAAACCCCCATGGCAATACATCTCCAAAGTTGTATTTACAACTGGATCGGTTGATCGATTCGATTTCGCGATCCTCACAACATCCACCCCTCGAAGTAGCTTTCACGACTTGGTCTCAGCATACCAACAAACCTCGGGCAATCAGCACGGGAACAAGCATGAAAGCCAGCACGAAAGTAAGCTCACTAAGTGAGCCTTTCGGATGACCAAATGCGTTCAATTCAGATTCACTTCAAGGAAACAGCGAGGTCCTCACTTAATTCTTTCTTTTTAACAACACCCTGCAAGGCGATGGCCTGCACAAGCCCTAGAAGAAGAATCAAAGGCGTTAACGGCTGGATTTCGTGATTCTGTGCGATGTTCTCCGCATTCAGGGATACTGCCGAGATCCCGATCGCAAGGAGAGCGACCCACACCGTTGCATTCCTCCCATCGATTTGCTTGAGCGCACCAATGGTAAGTGTCACAGCAACAGCGATCAGTAGAGTGTCATAGACAGGCATATACACGTTTAGAACCAAGGTCCAGGTCAGAGTCGTCGCCCAAGTGAGGTTTTGTGT
>NZ_JBARMD010000175.1:0-8095 GCF_049802275.1 Occallatibacter sp.
GGATGATGTCAGTGGTCTGCGCGGCGTTCATGCGGGCTCCGAGACCGACGAGGGGCGGTGAGGGGGGGATGCCTTCCAATTTGTCACCATGGCATGCGGCGCACTGCTCGGCGTAGACCCTGGCACCGGCGGGATCGGCTGCAGGTTTGGGCGTGTGCTCGGCGGCAGGTGCAGCCTGCAACTCTCGGGGCGGAGCTGAGGCACCTGCTGTGCGCAGATACGACACAAGCGCGTTGAGGTGTTCGCCTTCGATATTGGGAAACGATGGCATACGGCCACCGCCCTGATGAATAGTCGCGATCACTTTTGTGTCCGGCATGCGCTTTTCGATGCCGACGAGGGAAGGAAAAGCAGGCGGCGAGCCCGCGCGGTCGACGCCGTGACACATGGCACACTGGCTCTGATATACGGCTTCGCCTGGACTGCCTGCGCTGCTGGGGACCAGGCCGCCGGTCCAGGCCATTTCTGTCTCGTTGATGTAGATGATGTCGTGGATGGGATCGAGAGCTGGGCCGCCCCACTCTGCTCCACCGTCGAAGCCGGGAAAGACGATGGTTTGCTGGCCGATTGCCATGGGATAAAACTGGCCACCGTTGCGGAAGCTGCGGAAAGTCTTGAGAGCGTATTCGTGCGCTTCAGGCGTGCGCGTGGTGAGCGTGTCCTCGGTTAGTTGCTGGCGCGCGTAAGGCTCGGGCGCGTCAGGCCTGGGCTGGGTGGGCGATGTGATTTCGCCGGGAACGGTGCTTGCTGGATAGGGATGTTCGTGGATCGGGAAGAGAGGCTCGCCGGTGATGCGATTGAAGACGTAGAGATAACCCTGCTTGGTGGTCTGCGCGATGGCATCGATGTGCTTCCCGTTTTTCTCAACGGTGAAGAGCGCGGGCGGTGATGGGAAATCGCGATCCCATATGTCGTGATGTACGCCCTGGAAGTGCCACAGGCGTTTGCCGGTATTGGCGTCAAGGGCCAGCAGCGTGTTGGCGTAGAGATCGTTGCCGAGACGATCTCCGCCGTAGAAATCCATCACTGCGGAGCCAGTGGGCGCATACAGAATGCCGTGCTCGGCGTCGAGCGCCATGCCTGCCCAGTTGTTGGCGGCTCCCGCGGTTTTATATGCATCCTTCGGCCATGTTTCATAGCCGGTTTCGCCCGGCAGCGGAATCGTGTGAAAGACCCAGCGGAGTTGCCCCGTGCGGAGGTCGAAGGCCTGGATGTAGCCGGGCGGCGCGGGGTGCGCTTCGGGCTCGCGGCCGCCGACGATGATCATGTCTTTGTAAATGACGCCGGGCGTGGTGAGCGCGATGGAGAGGGCGCTGAAGTCGGTATTCAAGCCGTCGATGACGAGGCCTTTGCGAAGATCGATGTGGCCGTTTTCTCCAAAACTCGTGATCAGGTTCCCGGTTTCGGCGTCGAGGCAGTAGAGAAAGTTCATCACGGCGGCGTAAATGCGACCGTGTGCGCCGTCATTCCAATACGTCAGGCCGCGGGCCGGTTGGCCGGCGATGATGCCGGAGTCGAATCTCCACTTGAGCTTGCCGGTGGCTGCATCGAGTGACACAACCTTGGTGCCCGGCGTGTAGGCGTAGAGGGTGCGGCCGATGATGAGCGGGTTGGTCTGGATGCCGCCTTTTTCGCCGGTGTCGTAGGTCCATGCCTGTTGGAGAAGGTGGACGTTATCGCGATTAATCTGCGTGAGGCGGGAGTAGTGATCGCCGTCAGTGCCTCCGTTGTAGACGGCCCAGTCAGCTTGCGATTGCGCAAGACAAATCGGTGCGGCCACGAGGGCGCAGAAAGAGAGATGATTTGCAAATCGGAGAAATGTTTTAGGAAGCATTGCATTGCGCGACACAGGGTCGGCTGGTCAAGGATACATTGTGAGGCTTGAGGCTCAAGTCTGTCTTCGTCCAAGATGCGCTTACCGCGGTTCGGCAGATGAGGAGATCTCGGCGACTTGAGGTCATTCGTTCGAAACTGATGCCCTCAAAATTCCGAAGAGATTTCCTCAGCGTGCTGAAGCCAGCTCAGCTCTGCCGCCTCGCAAGAAAGCGTTCCATGAACTTGGTATCGAAGTTGCCGGCGCGGAAGTCTTCGTCGGCGAAGATTTCCTGGTGCAGCGGGATTGAGGTGTCAATTCCCTGCACTACGAACTGCGACAGGGCGCGCTCCATTTTGGCGATAGCTTCTTCGCGATCGATGCCGTGAACGATGAGTTTCGCTATGAGCGAGTCGTAGTAAGGCGGGACAACGCCTTCGGAGTATTGCGCAGTGTCGACGCGGACGCCGTTGCCGCCGGGAACATTGAAGGCCGTGATCTTTCCGGCTGAAGGTGTGAACTTGACGGGATGCTCGGCGTTGATGCGGCACTCGATGGAGTGGCCTTTGATCTCGATCTTCGGCGGCAGGATGGCGCTGAGACGCTCACCGGATGCGATGCGCAGCTGGGCCTTTACAAGATCGATGCCGGTAATGGCCTCGGTGACCGGATGCTCCACCTGAATGCGGGTGTTCATTTCGATGAAGTAGAGCTTGCGATCCTCGTCCATGAGGAACTCGACCGTGCCGGCGTTCTGGTAGCCAATATCGGTGAGGCAACGGCAGAGGGTCTTGCTGATATCTTCGCGCATCTTCGAGGTGACCTGGAGCGACGGCGCTTCTTCGATCAGTTTTTGATGGCGGCGCTGGATTGAGCACTCGCGCTCAAAGAGTGTGGTGACGTGACCGTGCTCGTCGGCAAGGATCTGGAACTCGATGTGGCGCGGCTGCTCGATGAACTTTTCCATGTAGAGCTCGCCGTTGCCAAAAGCATTGGCGGCTTCAGTTGACGCGGCATGGAAGAGATTGGGCAGCTCTTCGTCGGTTCGTACGATGCGCATTCCGCGTCCGCCGCCGCCGGCCTTGGCCTTGAGAATGACGGGATAGCCGATGTGGGCGGCTACATCCTGCGCTTCTTCGGTTGTCGCAATCACGCCGTCGGAGCCGGGGAGGATTGGAACTCTGGCTTCCTTCATCGCCTGGCGAGCTTTTTCTTTTTCGCCCATCAGGCGCGTGACTTCAGGTGGTGGTCCGATGAACTTGATGTTGGAAGCGCGGCAGACTTCGGCGAAGTTGGCATTCTCGCTGAGCAGTCCATAGCCGGGATGGATGGCGTCGACGTTGGCAATTTCGGCAGCGGAGATGACGGCGGGAACGTTGAGGTAGCTGTCGGCGGGGCGCGGAGGGCCAATGCAGATGGCTTCGTCGGCGAAGCGCACGTGGAGCGAATTGCGATCGGCTTCGCTATAGACGGCGACGGTACGAATTCCGAGTTCACGGCACGCGTTGAGCACGCGCAAAGCAATTTCACCGCGATTGGCAACCAAGACCTTACGAAACATTGAGAACCTTAGAGAAAGCGGAGTTAGCGGGGTTAGCGGAGCTAGCGGAGTTAGGAACGGCTCGTTCGATCACGCGCTCGTTGTTTGAGGTGCTTGAAGCGGGCTAACACCGCTAACTCCGCTAGCGATGCAAACTCCGCTTTTCGTTTCATCCTTCGCGAATGGAAAACAGGGGCTGACCGAACTCGATGGGCTGGCCGTTGGAGATGTAACACTTCACAATTTCGCCCGCGGCGTCGGACTCGATCTCATTCATCAGCTTCATAGCTTCGACGATGCAGATCACCTGCCCTTTTTCGACGCGTTCGCCCGGCGAAACAAAGGGCGGCGCTCCGGGTGAGGGCGAGCCGTAGTAGGTGCCGACTATGGGAGATTTGACGATGTGTAAACCAGCGTCAGGATCGGTGGCCGGAGCAGCTACCGGCTGATCTGCCACCGGAAGTGTGGCCGGAGCAGCCGCCGCGGGGGCTACGGTGAGCCTGGCGAGATCGGCAATTCCTGTCGTGGGCGCCGCTTGCGCAAATTTCAGCCGGATCTTTATGTCGCCGCGATCAAGGTCAAACTCAGCGACCTGGTATTGCTTGAGGAACTCGATCAGTTCCCGCAGATCCTTCATGTCCTGTGGTTTCATTCGTTCCTTTTGCCTGTGCGCAACAGCGCGTCATCGAGTCAAAGTTCGATCAGTGCCTTAGGTGCTGGAGTCAGTACCTGCCCCCCAGTTTTTGTTACGGCCACCATATCTTCAATGCGAACGCCGAACTTGCCTGGCCAATAAACTCCGGGTTCAATGGTAACAACCATTCCCGCCTGCAGCCTTGTTTTCTGTCCCGCAGCGACTCGCGGCGACTCGTGTATCTCTAGTCCGACCCCGTGCCCGGTGGAATGCGAGAAAGCGTCGGCCATCCCCGCCTTTCGCAAGATGCTGCGCGCGGCTTCGTCGACCTCACCGCAGCTGACGCCCGCACCTACCGCGGATACGCCGGATTGCTGAGCTTCCAGCACTGCTTCGTAGGCATTTCGTTCCTCTGATTTTGGTTTGCCCAGACAGACCGTGCGCGTCATATCGGAGCAGTAGCCCTCCCGGATTATACCGAAGTCGAGGGTTACGAACCCCCTGCGAGGCAACGTCGCTGTGGAGGCTTTTCCGTGAGGCAGAGCGGAACGTTGCCCTGAAGCAACTATGGTCTCAAAGCTCATACCCTCGGCACCGCGGAGGCGGGCTTGATGTTCCAGTTCGGCGGCGATTTCAATCTCTGGAATGCCGGGGCGGATGACGGTGAGGATGTGGTCAAAGAGGTCGCATCCGATGAGCGCAGCTTCGGACATGAGCGCCAGCTCGTCTTCGTCTTTGACGAGGCGTAAAGGCTCGACGAGTGGTGAAGAGATCTCGGTGAGGAAGCTGCGGCGGAGTTTCGAAGGCAGCTCGGCGCGCAAGCGGGAGACCTCGGCAACGGTCGTGTGGATGGGATCGAAACCGGAAAACTCTGCGCCGGGTTGCGCTGCAAGCCATTGCACTGCGGCGACGGCTGGAGAACCGGTGACGATCTCAATCTTGGCGCTATTGACTTCTGCAGCGGCTTGCGCTCTGTAACGGCCATCTGTGAAGAGGCGGGCAGAGCGGCGCGTGACTGCAAGCGCGGCGCTGGACCCTGTGAATCCGGAGAGATAACGGACGTCTGAGAGGTGAGTGACTAGAAGGCCGGAGAGACCGGCTTTGGTTATACGGCGGCGAAGCAGCCCAATTCTACGTGCGTGGTCCACCGCTCTGTTGTATCAAAGAGGAGCTACTAGCTCCTAGCGTCGCTCTGAGCCATTAGCTGGTAGCCAGTAGCTCTCGATTCGAAGCGCCAGCGCAGTGGTACGTCAGCGGAAGAATATTGTTTTGAGACAGCAGGTTCGACTTTGGCACAAAGAGGCTAAAAGCCAATGGCTCTCATCACATCGCGGGCTTGACGGGCTTCTTTTGCTCGGGATTGAATTCGGCGGCCTGTATCTCGGATTGGCGATCCATCCATTCGTCGAGGCGGGAGCGCTTGAAACGCCAGCGATTGCCCAGCTTGAATGCAGGCACGAAGCCTTCGGAGGCGTATTTATAGAGGGTATCGGGCGAGATGCCAAGGTAATCCGACGCCTGGCGAATATCCATGACTTCGCGGATTTCAGGAACAAGCAGGTTGGAACGGGCGCTTGAGCTACGCATAAGGGACACCCCAGGCAGGATTCCGGATAGATGCCGGTGCACCTGTTTATATCGCGGTTTTGCCCGGCAATTCAAGGGTTTTTCGGGAATTCTCCCCCTTGTTGCCGGTTACTGATCCCGCTAAACCCCGCCGGAACTCATTGTTAGGGCCCAAAACCGCAACCTATTGCGTTTGCCGGATTAGCACCTCCCAAGGGTTGGACCGGTGAACCGGATGGTGCTGCTGCACCAGAAGGCCGCAGAGCCGGCAGACTACTCAAATCCCTTCGGTCTTTCGCCGAGGGAGGAGCGATAGCGCTTGTCCGCATAAAGCAGTTCGATATTCTTCATCGCGGTTGCCATACCTTTCGCGTCACCTGCGGCGCGAAATGCAGTCAGCGCCTGCTTGTAAAGCTCGATAGCACGCTTCCCATCTCCCAGGTGTGAGTAGGCAGTGCCCATGTTGTTCAGGGTTGTCGCCTCGCCCTTGCGGTCGCCCATCTGTCGCTGGATCGCAAGCGCCTGTTGAAAGGGATCGAGCGCCCTTTTGGTCTCCCCATATGCGTTATAGGTTCCACCGATGTTGTTCAGGGTGTTCGCTTCGCCGGAAAGATTCATGCCGGCATGGTAGATTTCGCGCGCTTTCTGAAATGCGTCAAGCGCACTCTTTTTGTCGTGCGAGGCGTAGTAGGCGAGACCGATGTTGTTGAGCACAGTAGCCTGGCGATCGTGGTTGCCGGCCATTGCGTAGAGCAGCAGGGATCTCTGGTCAAAAATCAGCGCTTCAAGCGGGTCGTCGAGGGCACGAAATACTTCACCCATGTTTCCGAGGGTCGCGGCCTCGCGATCCTGGTTCCCTGCTTTGCGCCAGATTGGGAGCGCCTGTTTGAAGTCCTCGAGCGCTTCTTCGTTGCGGCCCAGGGCGAAGTTCGCGGCACCGATGTCAGACAACGCCGTGGCCTCATCAACCTGTTCGCCGAGAGTCCGGACGATTGAGAGCACGCGTTGAAAATACTTGAGAGCTTCAACCGGGTTGCGATGCGTGAAGTAGAGTACCCCGATTCGATCGAGCGCGAGCGCCTGGGATTTCAGATCGTTGGCGTCGATGGCTGCTTTCAGGGCGCCCTCATACCCGGCAAAGCTTGCGTTCGCCTCGGGAGACGGCTGCATGGATGCAAACTCTGCGGCAGGGGGAACAAGAGAATCCTGTGCGGGAGCCGACGGCGCAATGACAAAAGAGCAAAGGACGAGTGTGATAGTGGCCGAAACTGCCGACAACGGGGCAAGGACGGGCGTGCGCATGAACCGACCTCCGGCATTTCGATTGCCCGCAGGGGAGACTGGGGATGCGGGCAGGACCTATGGGGATGGGCTGAACTGTACCCCGGAATCTAAATCGAATGCAATCGGAATCTCGCGGAAGGATGGGAAAATCTTCAGCGCATGAGGAAAACAAGAACGCCGCCGAAGAAACCGGCGGCGTTCAAGCCCAGGAGAGTGCTGCTCCACGACAGAGTTGCTCTGGTTAATTGTTCTGATCTTCGCGACGGTGGAGAGTTGGACGGTCGTCGCCACTGTCGTCGCTGCTGGCCTGGGGGTTGTTCGGATCTGTAGTGGTGCTGGCGCGACGCAGAGACGGCTTGTTCTTATCCTTGCTGTCGGTCAGTCGGCGCTTGTTTTCAATGCGCGCCAGTCTCGCCTTGACATCGTCGAACTCAGAGGTTGTAACGGTGTATTCATCGCGCGCGGGAAGGATCTTGGCAATCTCCTCCTGCGAGTGGAGGATGCGGTCCGGCGTCTGAGGATGATCGGAGAAGGCCTTTGCTACCAATCCGGGTTTCCGCTTTTCGAGAGCCTGCACCTTTTCAAAGAAACTGATAAACGCCTGGGGGTCATAGCCGGCGCGATACATGTACTCGATGCCGAGAAAATCGGCTTGTGCCTCGAAGTCGCGCGAAAACTTCAGAAACGTAATCGGAACTGCAAACTGCATCGCTTCGTAGATTCCGTAGCCAGCCCAGCCTGAGCTCATCATGATCAAGGGAATCGTCCCGATCTGGACGTAGTTCATGCGGGTCTGTTCGCGGACGGCGTGGTGCGCGCAGACATGCGCTGTCTCATGGGCCATCACGCCGGCGAGCTCGGCTTCCTCGTCGGCATTGAGAATGAGCCCGGAATTCACATAGAAGAAACCGCCCGGCAATGCCATGGCATTGATTTCGTCGGAATCGATGACCTTAATGGTGAAGGGTACCTTGCAATCAGAATTCTTCACGATGTTCTGTCCGATGCGGTTGACGTATTCGGTCACCACCGGATCGGTAATGAAGTGGGTGCTCTTTTCGATCTCGGTGGCATACATCTTGCCCATCTTGATCTCGGAGTCGGTGGAGTACCAGTTGCCCCTCCCGCGTCCGCCTATGTCGCGATTGCCCACGGCATTGACATCATCGATGCTGCCGGGCTTGACATTGATCTTCTCGCTACCGACTTCGAAGACTTTTTGCGGATCAACATTGGCGGCGGCTACATCCCCCTGTAC
>NZ_JBARMD010000176.1:0-29454 GCF_049802275.1 Occallatibacter sp.
GGCCACCGCCGCTCCGTTGCTGTTGTAGTAGGCGATCTGGCCCGTCGAGCCACTGTTCACCGTTCCGCTGCCGCTGCCTGAGCCGCACGCCGATCCAGTATTGGTTATGTATCCCGATGCGTCGATCTGCAGGCAGCTATGGCCGCTCGATGCTGAGAGCCCCGGAAACTTGATCGAAGTATTTCCTGAAAAACTGGCATAGAGATTGCTGCTGTTGCCGCCGTAAATATTGAACGCAGATCCCGCCCCAGCCTCGTAATTCACGCGCACCACCCCCGACGCATTGGCGGCGTTGATATATGTATCGCCGCTGTTGGTGCTCTGATAGGCCTTGATGCTATCGAGCCCGCCGGTTGCTGAATTCAGCGCCCAGTTATTGCTCGCGTCTTTCACCATGTACCACTGGCTGTTGCCGTTCCAATCCTTGTAAGTGAAAGAACCTTTCTGACTGGCGGTGAGGCCTGGCCAGAGATAGTAGTCAACCTCGGCGTCGGCATTGTTGCGCACCGTCATGGTCCCGGTGGATTGCGTCGTGCTACCCACCTGCAGCGTGCCATTGAATTGCGCATTACCAGTATTGCTGACAGTGGCTACGGTGCTTTCGCTCGCACCGCCGGAACCGAAAACCACGCCGCCGGTGCCCGCGTTGTTTGAGCCATTCAACACCACTGCGCCGGTACCTGCGGAATTGATCACGGTCTGGTTGTTCGTGCTTGCCTGGCCATTGTTGTATTGGCCGATTGAAAAGCGATACACACCGTTCAACTCATCGAGCACCTGGTAGAACTGCTCGCCCCCGATAGCGTCGCTGAGGCCCATCGTCCAGCGATAGCCAAAGTCAGTCTGGTAGCGATTGAGCAAGCCGCGTTCATTGCCGTTGCCGATACCGAGGCGCAAGTGGTTGGTCAGCGTGGCGTCCTGCTGGCTGCCGTACCAGTCGCCGTTAAGCGAGTTGAAACTTCGATGGAATGTATCAAGGAAGCTGTTGCGCGTACCGTTATCCGTAAGCTTGCCGGTGAACATCGTTCCGCCGGTCATCCAGCTGTTGTAAGAGCTGCCGGCATCGGCCACCACTTGATAGGTCGAGTTCTCATTGCGCAAGCCGACGATGGTGTTGTTCTGCGCGTTGGCGCCCAGATGGACCGCAGTATTGCAGTTCTCCACGTCGCCGCCGGTGAATGTATTGCCGTCTCCCAGTTGAAGATTCACGCCATATGTCCCGCTGACGGGATTGCCGTTCGCAGTCGGGCAGTCGATGTGCAAGCGCACAAAAGTGCTGGCATTAAGCCAGTCGGTGGCGGCAGAATTGGTTACCTGGTGTCCGATGCCGTTGATCGCCGTCTGAAATCCGCTGATGTGGTTGTCATAGAAAGTTCCGCCCGTGTAGTTGCCCGTGCCGTCAAGCGTTATTCCCGTTTGATTTGCGTTGCCGAGCAGGTACAAGCTCTCAAGGTCCATCTCCTGCGTGCGATACGCCGCGAGCGCCTGCGCGCTGCTGCTGCTCGCAGCGGTGGTGTTGATGACAACATCGTCGAGATGAAATCCGTTGGTGTCGGCGGCGTACGTGTGATCGCCCACTTGTATAGCGGCAGCCGATCCCGAATACAGCAGCACAGTGCCGCCCTGGCTGCCACTGGCGTTGCTGGCGCCGCGCAGAGCACACCCACGCAGCGACACGTTTCGCGTGCCTGCAGTGACAATGATCTGGCTGGGGGTGGAGATCGTTGCGCAAGGCAGCATCAGTGCTGTGTTCGCCGTGGTGATGGTAAGGTTAGCGCCCATCGCCAGATTGCCGCTGAAGTTGCGCGCGTCGCAGGTTCCTCCGTAGGTGCTGCTGATCTTTGACAAGCACGCCTGAAGCTTGGCGCCAAAATCTGCGCCAGGGAATTGGTCAACCTGGAAGGCGGCTCCAAGCTGTTGCGCGGTCAGGGGGCCGTTGACTACTCCGCCCGATAGAGGGACGGCCTGTGCGAGCGCCCCGTCCACGTAATGCTTGTCCGCGGCCTGCAACGATTGCGTGGGATCGCCGGTGAGATATAACGGACCTGTGAGCTGACCGCCTGTCGACGTCAAATTGCCTTGGGCCACCGACTGAATTGCCTGGTCAACGTATGCCTTGCTCACAGCTTGCACGGCCTGCGCAGCGGGCATCACCTGCGAGCGTACCTGGGCGATACTGGCCTGCGCCGCTTCGGGAATCACCCAGTACTCAGTGCTGGTGGTGCCGTCACTCATGTGATAAATCGCCGTATAGTAAAGGCCGGCCGGCGATGAGCCCAGGGTGGGCGCCAGATTCACACTTACAAATCCATCTGCGCCGATACTGGTCGTGATCTTTCCCGCCGCGACCGTCTGGTTGGATGCGGTAGTGAACGCGGGCCAGCTCAATTGCAGTGTGCCCGATCCCGGAGAGCCGTTCGCCAGGTACACCGTCCCCTGCACCGTCGTGGTGCTGATGGTCTGCGCAAGGGCCACAACAGCCATCGCCACAAAAGCGAGGCACACTCCTAGTGCTTGGGCGGCGCGAAGGTACTGATTTTGAATGAGGCTCATGCGTGATTCTTCCTTTTTGCGATGCTGCAACACGGGCCATGGCCGCCAGCTTTGCGCAGTCACAAACTGTCGCGCGACTGAGGACCATGACCCGCCTCGAGGTTATCGTTGATGAGAAATGGTACCGATGGGTCGACGAATTATGAATTGTTGCCGACCTCGTCGCCCTCGTTGTTCTTTCCTTCGGGCGCGTCGCCTTCCCATTCCGGCGAGTTCGCCCATTCCGTGGCCATACTGCGGATTTTGCGTGCGCCTTCGCCTTCGCCTGCCGCTTCGGCAAACTGCGCCAGGCTGTACAGGAACTTGGCGCTGAGCATCTGGCCCTTCTTGCAATTCGATGAGAGCGCTTCGACGATCGGTTTGCAATCGCGGCTAACAATCTTGTCGGCCGCCTCCCGCATCTTCTCTGCGCCTCGTTTGCGCTTGGGCTTTGGAACATTCGTCGCTTTCTTCTTCATCGCGACAAGCTTAGGTTTTGCTGCGTTCATCTGTCCGGCTTTCCCAGACAACCTTCCATTTTTGAAGCCTTCAAACCGCAGAGAGGATGAGCAAACTCGATGTCGGCTCACCCCGCTGGCAAATTGGACGCAATGCAGCGGCTCTCGTCTTTGTTTGCGACGAGGCCTCCTGCTCGATTGCGTCGATTGTGCGCTTGTTCAGCTTCCTCGCTGCGGCGTGTTCTCCGCGGAAGGAGTCCGAAAGAATTAGAGAGCCTCAGCGGCTCTTCGTGCATGATTGCGATTGATGCTTAAAGCTTAGCGGAATGGCGCTTAATTACCTGCAAACTCCAGTGGAACTTTTTGCGCAATGGATTCATTAGCTTAGCGCCTTGCGGACCAGCGGACGCCCTTGACTGAATGCGTTGCGATTAGGGAGATGTTGGATTCTGCGGACCCGCGACCGACCGCATTCGTGATCAGGGTTCGATCGGCTACCATTACCCGTGATGATGCGGAAACCAATCATGCTGGTTCACGGCGGGGCCTGGGCCATTCCTGATGATGCTGCCCAGGCACATCTGTCCGGCGTACACAACGCTCTCGAAGCGGGATACAAGTTCCTGACCCGCGGCGGCTCTGCGCTTGATGCCGTTGAGGCTGCCGTTACCGTGATGGAAGACGACCCCACCTTCGACGCGGGGCGGGGCAGCTTTCTTACCTCCAATGGCCGTGTGCAGCTTGACGCATTGCTGATGGATGGCGGCCGTATGAAGGCCGGCGGCGTAGCCTGCGTGGAGCGTCTGCGCAATCCCATACAAGCGGCTCGGTTGGTGCTGGAGCGGAGCCCGCACGTCTACTTCGTCGGCACCGGCGCGGAGGAGTTCGCCCTCTCGCACGGCATGGCGCTGATAGACAATTCGGAACTGGTGCTCGATCGCGAACGCGAACGCTTGAGGAGTGCGCAGGAGCGCCAGGCTGCAGGACTGGCCGACGCCACGTTCTCAGGGCTCGAAGACGACAAAGGACCGGAGACGGCACTACCGCGCGTGATCGACTTTTCGCACGATACCGTTGGCGCGGTGGCACTGGACTCGCATGGAAATCTCGCCGCCGGAACATCGACCGGCGGAACACTGAACAAGACACCGGGCCGCGTCGGGGACTCGTCGCTGATCGGTTGTGGCTGCTATGCCGACAACATGTCAGCCGCAGTATCGCTCACGGGCTGGGGAGAACCCATCATGAAGCTCGTGCTCGGCAAGTGGGCCACTGATCGCGTTGCCGCCGGCAGCGCTCCAGAATTCTCCGCGCGCGAAGCGATCACCTATCTCCACAACCGCCTCGGCGGCCACGGTGGCATTATCCTGCTCGGCCCCGACGGCCGCTTCGGCATGGCCCATAACACGCCAGCCATGGCTTGGGGGCTCGCGACGGAGAATGGGTTGGCGACCGGGCTGAAGCTCTAGGAAGTAGGAAAGCTGTGCCCTAAACTCGCACCAGCTTACACTTCAGCCGCGTATACGCCACACGAAACCCCTTTCGCTCCGCATTGCGTTGCGAATTGCTGCCCGCTTCCGCCACCATCATGGCAAGGTCGCATCCTTGCTCGGCGGCATAGCGCATGCGCTCGTTCAGCAGCGCCGCCTGCAATCCGCGCCGACGTAACTCAGGCACGGTGGCCGCTCCGCCGAACAGCGCGACTCCTTCATGCACAATCAGCGCTCCCGCTGCTCCGGGCGCTCCATCAACCTCGGCCAGGAAGCACGGGCTGCCTTCCCGTGCAACCAGCATCACCCCCGTTGCTCTGACGAAGCCCTCAAACTCCGGATGCTCGTGCGTCCAGCCCCTCGCATTGATATCGCTCCAGAGTTGCGCCTCATCGAGTCCAACAATACGAACATTGATGTTGGCTGCATGCGCCTCTGTCGGCGGCTCAACTGCGCGATACAGCACGCTGCTGACCTCAAACGGTCGATACCCGCGCGCGCACAGCAGGTCCAGCATCGCCGCACCTGCAAACGGACAAACCTCGTGCATCACCTCAGCGCCGCGATCGAGAAAAAAACGTTCGATCTCATCCAGCGCGGCTGGCGTCAATTTCTCAAACAGTCCGAGCCCGAAGGTCTGCGTCGTCGGCGCATCGATGCCATCAAAGACGACAGTCGCACCGGCGCACATCATCCACTCCGACGTGCTCTCGGGATAGATCCGCTTGCGCGCAACTGCGAACTGCGCACAGGCGAAAGCCTCCGCGCCCTCCAACCGCCTCGCCAAATCGAGATTCGCAAAGAACATCGCGCTCCTGATCCTACACGGCATACGCTGTAAAAGCTTCCTTCATTCCGCTACGGGCGCCGCGTCGCGCTACCCTAGAGAAGCCGATATGCGCCGACTCATTCTCGCCTCCGCCTCACCGCGTCGCCGCGAACTGCTCACCCAGGCCGGCTATATATTCGAAGTGCGGCCCGCGCACGTGAACGAGGACCTCCGGCCGGACGAAGACCCAATTGCGTACGTCGTCCGCCTCGCGCGCGACAAGGCGCAGGCGGTCTTTGCGGAGATTTCGTCCGAGAGTCCAGCCCCACCGCAGGTGGTTGTGATTGGTGCCGACACCACCGTCACGATCGACGGTCACATCCTGGCCAAGCCCGAAGACACCGCCGATGCAGCGCGCATGTTACGGCTGCTATCCGGCCGAACCCATCGCGTCATCACTGGGGTCGCGCTGGCCACGGCGAAGGGCGTCGAAGTTGCCGCCGAAGTTACTGGCGTGCAGTTCCAGACGTTGAGCGATGAAGAAATCGCTGCCTATGTCGCCACTGGAGAGCCCATGGACAAAGCCGGTGCCTACGGCATCCAGGGCCTCGCCGCAAAGTGGATTCCCCGCATCGAAGGTTGCTATTTCAACGTCGTCGGCCTGCCCCTGGCGCTGGTGTCGGCGATGCTTGAGCAAGCTACCAGCTACTAGCTTCTAGCCTCTAGCTCATTCCTGCGCTTAGCCATCTGGTCGTCTCTCCCTGCGCGAGCCTGGAATGCGAAATGCCCGCAAGGCCGGAACTAGAAGCCAGGAGCTAGAGGCTAGAAGCCTGTCTCACGGCTTCACCACCACCCGATCACCCTTGTAAGTCACCGCGTGCGCCTGTGCTGTGCCGTCGCTGATGCCGACTCCTTTTCCCTCGCCGACCACAACCACGTTGAAAGTGTGCGTTCCGAGCATCCCCGGGAAGCTCCCCTCGCGTGCACCAAAGGTCAGTGTTTTTGCCGCATCGTCCCAATGCAACGAAATGGTTGCGTGTTGCCCCTTGGTGTAGTCGTAGTTATCGTTTTCGTCCTCATACAATGTGAAATCGCCATCTGCACCGGGATAGACACGAACTTCGATCGGGTCGGCTGGCTTCTCGGTTGACCACTCCATCGTCGGGCCCATGGGGACGATCGAACCCGCGCGTACGTACAGAGGCAGTTTTGCCAGCGGCGCATCGGCTTCGATCCGTTTGCCGCCGTCTATCTTCGCGCCTGTCCAGAAGTCATACCAGGTCGCTTTGGGCAGAAACACCGTTCTGCTGGTTGCACCTTGTGTCGTCACTGGGCTCACCAGAATAGCCGGCCCAAACAGGTACTCGTCGCCCGTATTCTGCGCCTCCACGTCATTGCGCCAGTCCATTACCAGAGGCCGCATCAGCGTGTCGTGTTTGCTCGTTACCTGCCAGGCCTCCGAGTAGATATAGGGCAGGAATCGATAACGCAGGTTGTCATAATCGACCAGAATTTTCTGCGCATCCGGCCCATACGACCACAGTTCGTTCTCGTCCGGATAGCGTGTCCCGTGCACGCGGAAGATCGGCGAGAATGTGCCGAACTGGAACCAGCGCACAAATAGCTCGCGGAATTTCGGATCATTCAAATTGCCGCCGGAAATGAAACCGCCGATGTCCGTCGTCCAGTAGGGCATGCCGGAGATGGAGTAATTCAACCCCGCCGGAATCTGCCTTGCAAATGTTACCCAGTCGCTGAGCACGTCGCCCGACCAGGCAGTCACGCCCAGCCGCTGCGTCCCTGAATAGGCCGAGCGCGACAGGATGAATACTCGCTTCTTGTCCGACGCCTGCTGCTGGCCCTCGGAGACACCTTCCGTGTGAAAGAGCGGATAGACATTCGCGTAACGTGCGCCCGAACCGATGTGCAGCTTGTGGTCAACGAGGATGTTGTCTTCGCGTCCCTCGGTCTCCGGCTCATCCGTGTCGATCCACCAGGCATCCACTCCTTTTTGAAAAAGCGCGGTATTGATATTCGTCCAATACTTTGCGCGCGCATCCGGATTCGTCGGGTCGTAGAGAGCCTGTCCTACGGGATGAAAACCACCCGTCAGTGTCTTTGCGATGAACCAGCCGTTCTTGTCGAACTCGTCATAGACACTGGTGCCCGGCCTGAAAAAGGGCCATACCGAGACCATCAGGTGGAAGTGTTCGTCGTGCAATTTGTTAATCATGCCTTGTGGGTCGGGGTACTTGGAGTTCCACTTCATTTCGCCCATCGTCACCCACCAGAACCAGTCCTGCACGATGTTGTCCACCGGAATGTGCAGCGCGCGATACTTCGCCGCCACGCCTTCAATCTCCGCCTGCGACTGGTACTTGTTCTTGCATTGCCAGAAGCCATAAGCCCAGCGCCCGAAGAGCGGCACCTCCCCCGTCAACTCTCGATAGTTGCCGATGATCTGGTCAGGTTCAGGGCCGTAGATGAAGTAGTAATCGATTCGGTCAGCCACTTCCGCGCTGATATATACCGAGTGGACAAACCTGTTATTCACCCTGCTGCGCGAAGGATTGTTCCAGAAGATACCGTAACCGTTTGTCGAAACGAGCAGCGGAATCGCGATCTGGGTGTTCTCCTGCGACAGGTCGATGGTCTCGCCGCGATAGTTCCATACACCGGCCTGGTGCTGTCCCAGACCGTAGAGCCCTTCATGTGATCCATAGATCGGGAAGAACACCTCAGCGTGAAAGGTCTTTTCGCCATTCACCTCTACCGGTTTCAGCGAGCGATAGGCTTCGGTGGTAAGTTGCTTGCCGTCAGCGCCCACGTAGTGCAGCGCCCCTGTCTCACGTTCCACGACGGCCTTCAGCTTTTGCGTCGTCAGCGTGATGGACTTATCGTTTGCCGTGATATCGAATGAAACAGCCGGCCAGTCCTGCTTGACGACGACGTGATCGGACGGGCGGGCGTCATGATTGCCATCAAGTGGCGAGTACGTCACGTGCAGCATATCCGGCGCATTCACCGCAAGCCTAAGCACCCCATTTTTCTGACGGATCTCGACGCCGTTCGCCTGCTTTTCAAAGCTCACCACAGGATTCGGCGGATTCCATTGTGCTACGGCTGCAAGCGGCGCCCAAACCACGGCGCAAATCACGAGAAATGCCCCTGCCCATCGACGAGCGTCCATGAATACGTTTCCTCTTATGTGCGGTTTTGCAAACGCATCAAGTGTAACGCCCAGATCCGTCTCAGCATCACCGGGCAGAGTGTTGCAGTACCGTCGCCAGGGGAATTGCACATTTCGGCTGCCGGGTGGGGTTTGGAATAACCCAAATGGGGCAACAGGAGCCACGCCTGAAAGGTGGGGAACTGCGGTACACTTCCAGTCAATTCCTTTTCAAGGGACAAATCTCATGCGGTCGAGAGTCGCCGTTCTCTGTTCGCTTTTCTGCGTAAGTTTCGCATTTCCTGCCATTCTCCGCGCTCAGTTCCAGGCGCCAACTAAAGAAGAGTTGGAGATGACCTCCGACCCCAAAGTGCCTGGCGCCGATGCCGTGTATCTCTATCGCGAAGAGAAGACCGACGACAATCTCCACTACCACAGCCTTCTCGTGTGCATCAAGGTGCTGACCGAGAAGGGCAAAGAGCTGGCGACGGTGCGCATACCGTACGAGCGCCGCAGCTTCAAGGTGACTGACATCCAGGGACGCACTATTCACAATGATGGAACGGTTATCCAACTGACCGCTAAGCCTTCCGATCTGACAGACGTCAAGACCAAAAACCTTCAGATCAACTCCATGGTCTTTACGTTGCCGAGCGTCGAAGTGGGCAGCATCCTGGAGTATCGGCTGCAAATCCGTTACGAGGACGACACGGTTTCGTCGCCGACCTGGGATATCCAGCAAGAGCATTTCGTCCACAAGGCGCACTACGTGTTTGAGCCCTCAAAGGACCTCGCTTACATCACGAACTCGCGTGGCGATATGGCCAACAACCTGATGTATGCCTTGATCGCGGGCGATGGCGTAAAGATGAAGCACGATGTAACTGGCCGCTACAACCTCGACGTTGAAGACGTTCCACCCATTCCGAACGACGATTGGATGCCGCCCCTGAATACGATCAAATGGCGCGCGCAGTTCTACTACAGCGCGTATATGAGCGGTGCCGAATTCTGGCAGAAGGAGAGCAAGCGCTGGGCCAAGGAAACCGATCGATTTGCTGATCCCAGTAAGACGCTGAAAGATGCAGTAGCAAAGATTGTGAGCCCCACAGACACCGACGAACAGAAGGCGCGCAAACTTTATGACGAGGTCATGAAGCTGGATAACACTGATTTCACGCGCGAAAAATCCAGCGCCGAACTCAAGAACGAGAAGTTGAAGCAAATCCACAATGCCGAAGATGTGTGGACGCAAAAGAGCGGCACTTCCGACGATCTCACTCTTCTTTTCGTTGCTATGGCCCGAGCTGCGGGATTGCACGTGAACCCCATGCAGGTCGTCAATCGCGACCGGGCAGTTTTCGATCAAAGCTACCTCTCGCTCAGCCAGCTCGACGACTACATCGTAGTGATGCCCTTGAATGGCAAGGACATCTATCTCGATCCGGGTCAAAAAATGTGTCCTTTCGGACTCCTCCACTGGAAGCATACCTTCGCGTCAGGTCTTCGCCTCACCGATAGCGGACCGGCCCTGGGTAATACACCCGGGGGCGTGTACACAGCATCGGGGGTCCAGCGCATTGCGGACCTCAACATCGATGATGCCGGTGGCGTGAAGGGAACCGCGCGCTTTGTTTTGACGGGCCAGGAAGCGCTTCATTGGCGTCAGCTCGCGATTCGGAACGATGAAAGCGAAGTGAAGAAGCAGTTCAACGAATCTATTCGCGCCAACATGCCCGACGGAGTGCAAGCTGATCTCAATCACTTCCTCGGGTTGCCTGACTACGGTTCAAACCTCGTCGCCGTCGTTAATATTTCCGGAAACATGGGAACCGCGACAGGGAAGCGCTTCTTCCTGCCTGGCCTGTTTTTCGAAGCTCACGCAAGCCATCCATTTGTGGCCCAGGACAAACGCACGATGCTGATCGATGTCCATTATCCGAAGCACGATCTGGACGAGGTCACCTATCATCTGCCTGCGGAGTTTACCGTGGATACACCACCGCAGCCCGCGAATATCTCATGGCCTGCGCACGCGGTATTCAAGGTCGATTCCAAGGTAAGCAGTAACAATGTCGTTGTGAGCCGCGTCGCCGCATTCAACTTTTCTGTTCTTCCCTCCACCGACTACGGTGACCTTCACGACTTCTATCAGAAAGTTGCAACCGCAGATCAGCAGCAACTCGTGCTGACGCGAGCACAAGTCGCCAAAGGAAACTAAGCATGGGAATCCGGCTTGGGATACCTATTGGTTCGCAGCGTGTCCTGGTTGCGCTGGTCTTCTCGGCTGCTGCTATCCCAAGTTCGGCCGGGATCTTCACCAAGAATCAGCCGGTGCCCGACTGGGCCATCGAAGCGAACAAGACTCATACGCCCGACTATGCCAAAGATGCCCCATCGGTCCTTCTTTATGAAGAGTTCGTCGAAACAGTGGACGCCAATGGCAGGGCGGTCGAACGGCATCGCAAGGTTTTGCGCATACTCAAGCCTCAGGGGCGCAAACAGGTCTGCGATGTCAGCTATGACGTGGACGAGAAAATCAACTATTTCCGCGCCTGGACCATCGGTGCCGATGAACACCAGTACATGGCACAGGACACCGACTTCGCCGAGGTAGGCGACACCAGCATTCCCATCATGCTTTCGACTGAAAAAATGCGTGTTGGCATCCCTCCCGCAATCGATGTCGGAGCAACTCTGGTCTGCGAATCTGAAGAGCTTTTGAAGCCGTACTTTCGCGAGAAGCTTTGGGAAATTCAGGACAGCGCTCCCATCGTCTTCCAAGCGCTGGAGGTTGATTTGCCTCCCGGTCGTGCGCATTCGCAGTCCTGGCACGACTTCAAGGCAGTCCCCGCGGTTGAGGTTGCCCCCAATCACTGGCGATGGGAACTGAGGGACATGCCCGCGCTTGATCTTCGCGACATTCCGTCGCGGCCGGAGTGGGTGGCTCTGGCAGCCCGCATGAGCGTGCAGTGGGGAGATGCTGCGGTTGCCGGAACTGACCAGGAATGGCGCGCCATCGGAGAATGGTTTACTTCGCTGGAAGCCGATCGGCCGATAACCACCCCTGAGATCACAGCCTACGTGCAGACGCTGATCGCTGGTGCGCCTGACTTTTATACTCGACTGGACCGCATTACCGACGCAGTTCAAAAGAACATTCGCTATTTCGTCGTGATGCGCGGAATAGGCGGCCATCAAGCTAACCACGCGGGCGATATCTTCCGCAACCGCTACGGCGATTGCAAAGACAAGACAACCCTGCTGATTACCATGCTGCACGTGGCAGGTATCGATGCCTTCTATGTACCCGTTGACGACAGACGCGGATTCGTAGACCCCAACGACCCTTCAATGTTTGGCGACCACATGATCACAGCGATCGAGATCCCAGCGGATGTGAACGACCCTCGCCTGATGGCCATCGTTAAGGGGAACGACGGAAAGCGATACCTCATTTTTGATCCTACCGACGAGCGCACTCCGGTCGGTAATCTGCGATCTGATCTGCAGGGCAGCTACGGAACTCTCGCTGCCGGGCCCGCAAGCCAGGTTATCGAGCTGCCCGTCCTTCCACCCGAGGCGAATGGCAACGCCCGCAAGGGAGACTTTAAGCTTGCGGCCGACGGCACTCTTACCGGGCAGGTGGATGTGGTGCACTCCGGTCCCGAAGGCGCCGAAGTTCGCCTCGCTCTTAAGGGCTCCGACGAGGAGGAACGCCGTGAATCGCTGGAGACAGCCATCGCGCACGATGTGCCGGGAGTGGTGCTCGACTCTTTTCAATATCTTCAGCCAACCGAACTCGACAAGCCGCTCGAAGTACATTACAAACTGACAGCTTCGCAATACGCGCACCAGGCAGGCACGTTGCTGCTGGTGCGTCCGCGCGTGGTGGGCTCGCACGCCATCCCGTTCAACGACAAACCGCGCACCGTTCCGATCAATCTGAATGCAACGGGGCATTGGCACGACAGCTTTGATATCACCCTTCCACCTGGGTACGCCGTCGATGAAACACCAGACCCGGTGAATCTGGATCTCGACTTCGCAAGCTATCACTCCAACATCACGGCGAAAGGCGACCAGCTCCATTACGAGCGTGAATTTGTCGTACGCCAGGTCGAGCTCCCCGCAGCGCGCGCGGCTGATTTCCGCAAGCTTGAAAGCACCATCCTGAAGGACGAAAAGGGAACCGCGGTTCTCAAAAAGCAATAAGCAAGTTTTCCCTGGGGGGATGCAGGCCGTTCGGTTCCGTCCGTGCGGCCTGTGCCTTTGTTCGAAGCTGCTCAAGATCGCGGAGAGCAGGTCGCACTCGACATCGTGACCCCTCATGGGCCGCTCTGTTGTCCTACTCTAGAGATATGACCGATCGGGAACTGCTGGCGCAGATTGCACGCTCTGCAGGCGGCAAAGCCGGATACAAGCAACTGGTGCGCGAGCTAGGCCTCGGCGGTGGCCGCGAACGTCGTCTGCTGCTCGAGCAGCTTGCCCGCATGACGGCGCGCGGCGATCTGGTGAAAACCGATCGCGAGCACTGGACCGTTCCCAAAAAATCCGGTGGCGGCACGCGTGACAATCTTGTTGCCGGCCGGCTCGATCTGCACCGCGACGGCTACGGGTTCGTGCGACCGAACGCAAGACAGGGTTCCCAAAGGGAAGACGACGTTTTCATCCCACCCGATGAAATTAATGGCGCCATGCAGGGCGCCCAGGTGCTGGTGGAGCTGGCGCCCCCCCGTGCCGATGGCCGCCGTCTGGGCCGCATCGCCCGCATCCTGGAGCGCCGAAACCCCACCGTCGTCGGTCTCTTTCACTACGCGCGCTCTGAACGCGAGATGGGCGATAAGGTCATTCCATTTGACGAGCGCATGACGCAGCACATCGTCATTCCATTCGGGCAAGAGTTCTCGCCTCCTGAGCAACCAGCCACCCCGCATCGCGTTCTCGGCAGCGAAGCCGCAGCTCCGTCGCATTACGACGATCTCGAGGGCATCGTCGTCGATGTTGAAATCACGAGCTGGCCCACGCCCACACGCCCTCCCATCGGTCGCATCATTGAGGTGCTAGGAGATCCCGACGACTTCGGCGTTGACGTGGAGATGATGATCCGCAAACATCAGCTTCCGCGCGTATTCCCTGACAAGGTTCTCGCCGAGGCCCGAACCGTCGCCTTTCTCGATGATGTCGAAGTGGATCGCCGCCGCGACTTCCGCGGACTCCCCATCGTCACCATCGACGGTGAAACCGCGAAGGATTTTGACGATGCGGTCCTCGTCACCGAGCGCGCTGATGGTGGATACGAACTCCAGGTGCATATCGCCGATGTCGCCGAATATGTCGGCGCAGGCACCGACCTCGATCTGGAAGCACGCCTGCGCGGCACCAGCGTCTATTTCCCAGACCGCGCCATTCCCATGCTGCCCCAGGAGCTTTCAACTAACATATGCAGCCTGCGCCCCAACGAAGACCGCCTCGTCCTGAGCTGCCTCATGCAACTCAGCGCGGCGGGCCGCATTGAAAGCTTTGAAATCGTCGAAGGCGTTATCCGATCAGCCGAACGCATGACCTACACCTCGGTGCACGCGATCCTCGAGGGCGATCCTGAAGCGCGCATCCGCTACGCTCCATTGGTCGCAGACTTCGAGCGCATGCGCCACCTTGCGGGGCTAATGAACAAGCGCCGCGAAGAGCGGGGCAGCATCGACTTCGACTTGCCTGAGCCAGTCATCGAGTTCGATGAACAAGGCCAGATGCGCGGCGTCACCAAGTCCGAGCGAACCTGGGCCAATCGCCTCATTGAAGAATTCATGCTCGCTGCCAACGAGTGTGTGGCCACCTGGCTCGAGGACCTCGGCGTGCCCTCGCTCTATCGCATTCACGAGAAACCCGAACCGCGCCGCGTAGCGCAATTTGAAGAGCTTGCCGCCAGCTTCGGCTACTCCCTTGGCCTTGGCCCGCTTCCGGTCAAGCGCATCCAAACCCGCGGCGACCGGCGCGATGCGCAGCGCAGTGGTCGACAGGCCCGCACCCACGAAGTACCTGAAGACATCGCCGTTACGCCAAAGATGTATCAGAAGCTGGCGGCGCGCATCGAAGGCGAACCCGAGGAGCGCATCCTCAGCTACCTCATGCTGCGCTCACTCAGCCAGGCGCGCTACTCCGAGATCAACGAAGGACACTTCGCGCTCGCTGCGCCTACCTATACGCATTTCACTTCGCCCATTCGCCGCTATCCCGACCTCATCGTTCACCGCATAACGAAATCGCTGCTGCGCGACGGCGTAGTGGGCCGTGCCCAAGTCGCCGAAGGACGACACGGCTCACCCTGGACGCACCCTCACGAAGCGCTGAAGGGTATCGTCATCTACCATGCTAAAAAGCTGAAGCCAGGCGAAGGCTTCCGCGGAGAGCCGCCGATTCCCGAAGCCGAGCTGGCGCAGATCGCCGAGGAATCCAGCCAGGCCGAGCGCCGCGCTGCCGAAGCAGAACGCGAGCTGGTGGAGTGGAAAAAGGTGCGGTTCATGGAGAACCGGGTAGGTGAGGAATTTGCCGCCCTGGTTCTCAACCCCACCAAGTACGGCTTCTTCGTCGAACTCACCGACCTGTTTGTCGAAGGCCTGGTTCCGATCGACACGCTGCGCGACGACCGCTACACGTGGCGCGAAAACACGCACGAGATCATTGGCGAGCGCTGGGGGCGCCGCTTCCGCGCCGGCGATCGTGTGCAGGTGATCCTCGATCGCATCCTCGCGCAAGAACGCCGCCTTCAGTTCTCCGTTGTGGAAGAGGGCATTGCTCTTACAGGAAAGAAGCAGCCGAAATCGCCGCCGAAGTCGAAGGCAAACAAGCGCAACGAGAACTCAGCCTCCGGGTCGAAGAAAAAGAACCGGCAGATCCGGAAGCCAAAACGTCGCTAGCAGGCAAATACGCTCTCAGGCGCCGGCCTGTTGCGCGGCGAACTTGCCGATAATCGGAAGCTCGTATCTCTCTCCCTTCAGTGCCTTCACGAAGGCGATGATCCACACGATCAATATGCCCAGAGAGGCAAAGGGAAGAATGACCCAGCCGATCACGGGAATAATCCCGAGAACGATCTGGACCGCGATCGCGGCAATGCCGAGAAAGATGCACTGCCATGCGTGGAAGCGCACAAATGAGTTCTTGTTGTAGGGCTCCACCAGCAGAAAGACGATCGCCGGAATGATGGTTATGTAAGCGATCGCTCCGGCGGCGTTGTCGGATAAACCGGTTTGCGCGGCCTGTGGTGGGACGGGTGTGTACTGCGGGGCATCGGACATGGCTGCTCTCCTTCGCTTGGAACCTGGACGGAATCCGGAACTACAGGAAAAGAGCGAATGTTTTCAGAAATCACCGACGTGGCGCTGAGGAGGTAAGAGCGAGCCGCGTCAGGAGACTCTATCGTGCCCCAAAGACTACTTCATCGCAAGCTTTTGAGCAATAGTCCCCAGCAGCGGGATCCGGAACTGCTTCCCGTTCATCGCCCGGAAAACGCACAAGAGCCAGAGGACCAGCCAAATCAGCGAGATAATCCTGAACGTATAGGCGAGAGAAACCGTGCCAAGGAACAGTGTAAGAAGCGCAATCATTCCGAGAATGATGTCGACTACAAAAACGGCAATCGTGAACAGAACCGATTGCCAGGCGTGAAAGCGAACATAGCTGCTGTCCTTATACGGAGGAATAAGAAGAAAGACGATGGCCGGAAGAAATGTGAAGTAGGAGATTGCGCCGGCTGCGTTCTCTGAGATTCCCGGTCGTGTCGTAACGGTCATAGGATTTCCTTCCGTACTCAACCCATTTCTGGCCGCTTCGGTAGATTTTGACGCATCGGTGTCGTGCACCAAGGCGGATCAGACTCCCGCGCAGCAAGACAAATAGATCAGTGAATTGACTTTAGGGTGAACGCCAACGCAAGCGGAAGTCAAGCGGAATCACCATTGTGCTCGCGCTGCAGTACCGCGGGAAGCTCCCTGGAACAGATGCTGTGGATCGGGTCGATTCTGCGCTCGGTCAACAACTCAGGATCGTCACACACATTGCCCGCGCGCTCATCCACGGCCCATTCGCGCCCATCGCCCGGCTTGTAAACCCCGCGCCAGTTCAAGTGCTATAAGTTAAACAACTCCCGCAACCGCTTGGTCTGCGCCCGGCTCACCGGAATCTCCGTCTGCTTCTTGTCATTCATCCGCAGCTGGTAGGTCGATTTGAACCACGGCACCACCTCGCGAATCTGGTTGATGTTCACCACAAAGCTGCGATGCGCGCGCCAGAACATCGCCGGATCCAGCTGATCCAGCAACTCCTCAATCGTTCTGCACTTCGACTGTCCTTCAAACTGTTGCGTCACCACGCGAATCACGCCGTCGTCGATTTCGGCGAAGCAGATCTCCGCCTGGTCCACCAGCAGCAGCCTGCTTCCGGCCTGCACAATCAGCTTCGCCCGTTGCGCCCCGCGCGCCGCACCCTGCGGGCTCTTCAACAAACTCAGCAGCGCATCCAGTTGCGATTCAATCGGCGAATCCCCATTCGCTGCCGCACCGCCGTTCGTCGTGCGTCCTCGTACCCGCTCAAGGGCCTTGTCTACACGTACCTGATCGAACGGTTTCAGCAGGTAGTCCACCGCATTCACGTCAAACGCCCGCACTGCGTACTGGTCATATGCCGTCGCAAACACAAACTGCGGCAGGCTCCATGGACCGCCGTTTTTTTGCTCGCGATGCCGATCCATCACCCTCTGGATCACCGCAAATCCATCCAGCCCCGGCATCTGCACATCCAGAAAGACGAGGTCCGGATGATGCTCTTCAATCAGTTCCACTGCCTCGATGCCATTGGCCCCCTGCGCCACCACTTCAACATCCTTTGCCGACTCCAGCAGGTAAGCAAGCTCGTCGCGAGCCAGTTGTTCGTCGTCGATGATCAGCACAGAAATTGTCATGCAAAGCGAACCGCCGAACGGCGGTGCCACATCAGTTTACCTCCCCAAGCGCGCTGATCGTTACGGCCTTTGCGTGCGGGGCAGAAGCGGAACGCAACTCCAAATGAAATTCGGGGTCTAAGCAGAAACAACCTGGGGACCAAACACGCCAGATAATGCTCTCCTGGACATCTCGAGGTCACGCCCGGATCAAAGAAAGACTTAAAGGGATCGACAATTGAGCAATCAAAATAGCTCCGACAATAGCACCTGCCGAGTCTTTGTGCTCATTGTCTTCCTGATGGTCGTCTGCGCTTTTCTTCTCGGCGTCGGCATGTCCGGACACTCGACCATAAGACTCCGGCGGCATTTTTCAACTGCAGCGCCGGCCAATGATCGCTAAATTTCCTATGGATACGCAACAGGCGTGCTTCAGCAAGTTTCAGCGAATACCTTCAACTGCCTTAGATCGTCTCCGCCAAAAACGACGGCCCCTATTCCCTGGTCCCGATCCCCTGCAATCTCAGCCGCGCCGGCATCCGGTCGTTTTCCAATTCATGCCCGCATCGTGTGCAGTACTGATCGGTACCGCGCACTGTCCTGAAGCAGTTCCCGCAACTCGCAGTTAGTTGGTAATTGCACTGCGGGCAAAAATGGAAATCGCCCTGCACATGTGTTCCGCACGCTGGACACCTCGAAGCCAGGGGCGCCCGCAGCAGGAAGTACAGCACCGCGCCAATCCCGCCCGGCATCACAAAGCAGATCAGCATCCAGAACCGCGAACTCATCGCTCGCCGCGGTGCATCCTTGCTCACGTACCCCACCATCAGGAAGTACAGCGACGCCAGCAACCCCCACGAAACGTTCATGTAGATACGCAAACCCAACGGGGGAACATGGTGCTGGGTCTGCGGGAAAACCAGCCAGAAATAGTACTCCACCAGTACAAACACCGCCGCTGCGATCACAATCGACCACACCGGCACCAGCCGAGTATCTTCGTTCGGATTGATCAGTTCAGGTTCACGCATAAAAGGTCGAACCCTCATCCGGAGGGGCCCGCAGCAATTCAGCTCTGCCGAATGCTATTCAATGGACGGCCATCAACGCTGCGAAGTTGCGACTGAGTATAGAGGAATTGGGGTGGAAACGCGAAGGTTCCTGGCTGAACCGCATCTTGATAACGTGTTGAAAAACCAATTCAGCCGCGAGTTCTGTATCGCTGACAATCTGGCGAAAAACCAATTCCGACGCGAGTTTTGTATCAGGGCATGACTTCAGTCATGCCGCAAGTTGCACAGAATGAATGAGGGCTTTAGCCCCTGTGCGAGCGCCTGAATCCTCCCCAGCCAGGCTCTTACGATTTCCGCCGCAACCATCCCGCCAGCAACGCCGAGGCCAGTAGCGCCGTTACCGAGAAGAATCCCCAAACGGCCAGCTCGCTTACCAAGCTTGTCAAATGCTCTTCTTCAATCAGGGTATCGGCCACCCACCACACCGGCGGACCCACCACAAAGAACACCACCAGCGTAGCCGCCAGCGCCATCGCGCGGATCCGTTTCCGGCCCGCCCGCTGTTCCTGCATCACTCCTGCTGAAGCCATTACCACTCGACGCGTCTTGTCCGCCGTTGCCCGATCGCGATCACCGCTGAATCCTGCCATGGCTTCCACCGGGTCGCCACGTGTGGCTCCATCACGGTTGTGGACCGCTCTAATCGCGGGCCCCGGAGCGGTCACACGGCCTCCCGGCGATGCGCTTGCGCGCGTTCCCGTTCCAGGTGCGGCTTGATCGACGCCATCCCCCGGTACAGACGCGATTTCACCGTCGACAACGGTGCCCGCGTCACCTTCGCAATCTCTTCGAGCGACAGGTCCTCGTGGAATCGGAGCACCAGAACCTCGCGGTACAGCGTATCCAGTTTCAGCAGCGCGATTCCAATCTGCTCCCGGTCCTCAACGTTCGACATGCGGTCAAACGGCCCCGGCTCGTGATCGGCAACCTCAAATGTCATCGGCCGGTCGTCGTCGCCGCCTGCCTCAAAAAGCTCGTCCAGGCTGCTCATCGTCCGCTTGCGCCGCTGATCGATCACCAGGTTGCGTGCAATCGTAAACAGCCAAGTCTCAAAACGTGCCTTGCCGTTAAACTGCCCGCCACGGGTCAGAACCCGCATCCAGACCTCCTGAAAGAGGTCCTCTGCCATCTCGCGGTTCCCCGTCAAGAACAGCAAATACCGTAGCAGCCGGTGCTGAAAACGTACGATCAGCTCGTCGATAAGCCCCACATCCTGGCGCTTAAGTCCTTCTGCAACAGCAAGATTCTCCTGCCGAACCTGTTCCTCGGCGGCGGAGACAGCACCCGGAGCAAACAACGAGCGAATGGCCGAAACGGTACTCATCTTGCTCAATTAGACGTCAATCCCTCGCCCAAAGCCGCAAAAAAGAAAGCGTTTGCACCAAAAATACAGCGATTTACTGAGCCAGGTTGATGGCTCAGTGCGTCAAAGGCAGCCTTTGCCGCGCGGCCGGCAGTTGAAAAATCTGGACCGCGCCTGCGTTGAGGATGGCAACGCGCAGCCCTGACGGCGAAATCGCTACATTGCCGCCGCCATCGAGAATCGGGGTGAGCGGCGCCTCCAGCACCGTCTTGCCATCAGCCGTATCGAACACTTTCAACATCTGCCCCTGGATATCGCTCGCCCCCAGCAGATGTTTATAGTGTTCGGCCGAGAATTTCAGCAGTAGCGTCTCCCGTGCGATGCGCGAACCGTCAGGCGCCGTCACCAGCAATGGCCACATCGTATTCGTCGCGGGCTTGGTCTCCCACAGCAATTTTCCGCCCGTCGATAATGCCGCCAGCTTCCACCCGCCGTTTGGATCGCACGTGGTCACCAGCAATTCTGATTCGGAGACAAAGCTGTACTTCGGCGGGCACCTCGATACCACCCGGGCCAACTCCCGGGCCCCTCCCGCGTAGTAGTTCAACATCAGAGCCCACTGGAAGTTGCTGTCTTGCGACCTCATGAGATAACCATCGGAATTCATAGGCCAGTCTGAGGTCTGGGAAGTCCACGGGAATCGGCTGACACGTATCACGTCGCCCGATGCCCGCTTGATCGTGCGTGACACAAGCTCACCCTGCTCGGCGGGTCTCGGCCCCTCCGCAGTCGCGGCTGGCGGATCCGCGACAGGAAGGTTGCCCTCCCCGGACTTCTGCGCAGCAGTTGCTGACTCAAGGGAGTTGGTGATCATAAACTGCTGCCCGGGATCCATCTGGATCCAGAGCAGTCGGCCCGGGAAATGCAGGTAAGGTTTCGTCTTCAACTCTGCGTCGCCCTCATCTAGACCATCGGGTCCGCGCAGCAGAAAATGCCCATCTTTGAGCATCCACAGATAGCGCGATCGGTCGGGCGCGATAAATTCCGCCTGAGACTCGATTTTGCCGCTCTGAATCGCCACCACCAGGGCCCGAATCCGTTGCTCTTTGCCTTCGCTTTTGTCATCGCTATCACGCTCGATGAGTCCCGACACATGAAAGGTGAACAGAATCCGGTCCTCGTCGAGGAAATCCAGGCTTACCAGGCTCTGCTGGCGCAGAAGGTAGTTGTCACCGGGAATGGAAAAGCCAAGCGGACCGAAAGGAATCGAGAACGCCGGGGCCACGCTGGGATTTTGGGGATATTGGTCGAGGATCTTTTGAGGCCGCTTGTGGCGTAGCGGCACGTTGGCCGATGGCAAGGGGGGATACTCCGGAGAATACTGCCCGTATACGATCGAGGTCGCTGCCAGAAGAAGCCACAACCCCGTCAAACCTGCCGAAATTCGAACCCGTCCAACGATAAATGCAATGCTCACCATGCGATTCCCTGTGAAACCGAGAGAAACCTTGTAATGCCGGTTATACCCCACACGACGTCAACGTCTGAAATCTTTCCAGCCACGACCCGAAGCGCCTCATACCCAACCTCCGGCCCACCCGTCATTCCATCGTGTCACGTCCGCAGGAAACGCAGCACCCTCCATTCCTCTTCCGGGGTTACCTCTGGATGAACCCTAATTCGCCCGACGGGAAGTGGAAATCCGATCGAAATAGGCCACTCGTCATACCACTCCGTAACCTGGCGGCCGGTGAGTAGGAAGCAAAAAAACAACTGCTGGAAACCGCCAGCAGTTGCTCGAGGAAGAACGTTCCCGGATTTTGCCGTCCACGTCGGCCGAGGAGCGGGTTCTCCCCGTCTCTCTCGCGGCAGCTCGCAGTAGCCGCCTTACTTAGTCGGGGCCGGGGGAAGATAACTCAGATCCGGCTCGAAACGATATTCGTTGACTTCAGCCTGCACAATCAGCGGCCGGACCTTAACAAGCAGAGCCTGGTAACCTTCCTTACCAAGTGCCTTTTCGATGCCCAGTGGTTCATCGAGATCGGCCCATTTGTCCATGGCGATCACTGAGGAAACCTGCGTATTCGGTGCGCCGTACCGCGCTTCCGCGAAGATATAGGTCTTTAGTCCGCCCTTCTGCGCCGCCGGCAACACGTCGCTCTTCACCAGGTCGAGGTACTCCTTGTATTTCTCGGGACGCACCACGGTCGTCAAAACCCGAACCATCTTCGGCATTTCCGTGCTCGTCGGCAGGCTCAGATCCGGCTGGATCTCTTCAATGGTCCTACGCCAGCTTGCTGCGCAATCGACCATCCGCGTTTGCAGCCTCGCCAGGTCTCCGGCATCATCCTTCGTGTTCGGGTCCGCGCCGGCATCGAGTTCCGACCATTTGCTGTGATACGAGACAATCGCATACTCGCGGGGACCGGTCAGCGACATCCAGACGGAGCTATAGCGAGTCGAATTGTCTTTCTTCATCAATGCGTGAAGTTCTTTGAGTTCAGTCTGGAAATCGCCGATGCGGTCCGGCTTGACGCTCACGAACGTGATGCTCCGAATGTTCTGAGCTGACGCTACGGTTACCATTCCTGCCGCAATGGCCGCTATGGCCACCCATCGACAGACAACACTTCCTGGATTGATCCCCATGAATTCCCTCCTTGTTGCAAGCCGGGACACTGCTGGCCGCGGCATTCGAAGGTCCGGAGTTTCAGCCGAACGTTATCTTGCTGAAGACCTCAGCGAAAGGGGGCCGGCATCGAGGTCTTCAAAATCAGCAGAGCCTGGATTCTGTTTGGGAAGCTGTAATCGCTGGAGTATACACCGGCCACAACGGGCACACGCAAAGAGACTGACTTGCAAAGAGCCGACGTGTCTGATCGACTGCTCCATCTCTTGAGAGGTGCTGGTCTTCTCGTAGCCTCTCCCCTGATGTTCGCCAGGCGCTCTTGCGATGGGAATGTTCTGGTTCAGATTCCAGGCGACAAATGCCGCGAAGCGCCAGAGTGGCTGGTCCGCATCGCGACAGAGGGGGCTCGTTGCGCGTTGCTTATACGCGGTGTGGACAATGAATCGCGGCCGAGCCAGTCCAGCATGATGCGATTCGACTCCTGGGGGTTCTCTTCGAATACAGAGTGTCCGCAACCCGGCAGCACGATAAGTTCTGAAGCGCGGAGTTTACGCTTCAGCTGCATAGCGGAGCTCAGACTGACCGTACAGTCGCCATCACCCCACACCAGCAGAATTGGGATCCTTTTCACCCGGCGGATAGCCGCTTTCAGCTTGATCATCTCGGCGCACCAGCAGCGAATAACGCCAAGAACGTGTCGCAGAGTATCGGGATTACGGAGGCCCACGACAATCTCCTGCAAACATCGATCGACCACGCGATCGGGACCTCCATACATCGGCCCCAGAGCGATGCGCTGAAGCGGTGCCGGAAGATAAGGCAGCGTCCAGGCCAGAAGCTCGCCCCAGCGAGTGCTGTAGATGCGCACCATAGCGTCACTTGCGCGGCTGTAGGGGTTGGCAGGTGCGAAGAGAATGAGCCTGCGCACGCGCCTTCGATGCAGCGCTGCAAGCATCAGGGCGATGGCTCCCCCATGCGAATGGGCGACGATGTCGGCCTCGCCAAGGTTGAGGGCGTCCATGATTGCGATGATGTGATTGGCGGTGGCCGAAAGCCCCGCATCCAGATCTCCGACCCGTTGGGACTTACCCATGTTCACCAGGTCGATCGCGTAAACGCTGGCCTCCCTCGCGAGGGCATCGATGTTATTCCGCCAGTCTTCACTCGAACCAACAAGCCCATGGATGAGCACAATCGGCTTGCCATTTCCCGCGTGGAGATAGCGCACGCGCGCCCCGGCCACATCAACGAATGCCTCTTCGTATTTCAGTTGGGGAGCCTCCTGCTCCACGGCAAGACTCCTTTCTTGCAAGTCCCCAATCATCCCGCACGACTAGTTATTCGAGGCCCGTTCTTCCACGCGCCACAAAACTGCGAGCGAATTATTGGATGTGGAAAAATCCCGAAACGTGATCTGGGTTTTAGACGTCGTTGGGTCAACCGCGCCAGAAGCGATGATCAGACCCGAAGCAGCTGCCAGGTTTGCTTGAAGTTCCTGATCATGTTCGTGGTTTGGATTTGGGCGGTGAAGAGCGGTCCGCAATTTTCTTGAAGCTCGGCCATCCAATGCTTTCTCAGGCGCAACCAAAGCTTCGCAGCGTTTCCAGACCGTAGCGGCCCGCTCTAAGGCAGCCTGGGACCGGCGTACACTCGCTCTCATGATGTTCACCAAGCGCCTCCGCGATGGGGTTCGCCGCGGAGACATCACCTGCAGCGTCCGCATCTGGAAGAGTCCCCGCGTAAAAACGGGCGGCCGCTACCGCATGGAAGAAGGCGAAATCGAAGTGGATTCGGTCGAATCCATCGGCTTCCCGGATATCACCCCCGAACTGGCTCGCGAATCGGGATTCCTCGGCGTCCTCGACCTGCTCAAAGTCGCCAAACACGGCAGCGGCGAAAAGATCTACCTGGTCCGCTTCCACTACATCCCTCCACCCAGATCCAAACCGCGTGCTTGATTGTTGACATAACCGAATACTGAATCGGTCTGCCGTCCCAGCGACCGGTCCGATCCGT
The DNA here is from genome assembly GCF_049802275.1 of Occallatibacter sp. Classification (NCBI taxonomy): domain Bacteria; kingdom Pseudomonadati; phylum Acidobacteriota; class Terriglobia; order Terriglobales; family Acidobacteriaceae; genus Occallatibacter; species Occallatibacter sp. The sequence goes on from NZ_JBARMD010000176.1 coordinate 24,378, forward strand.
GTCCTCACTCGCCGGAACTTTGATTCGGCTGAAGAATTACACTGAACATTCCGCTTCAGGTTCAGTGCATCCTCGATCGAAAACATCATGCGTCCAGTCATTGAGGTCTCCGGTGTTCGCAAGACCTACGGCAAAACGGTGGCCGTCGCGGACGCATCATTCGAGGTCCATGAGGGCGAAATCTTTGGACTAATCGGGCCCAACGGAGCAGGGAAGACCACCACCATGGAGTGCGTCGAAGGCCTTCGCAAACCCGACAGCGGCACCATCGCGGTGCTTGGCCTCGATCCTTTCCGGCAGGTTTACAAGCTGCAGGATCGCATCGGCGTGCAGCTTCAGCAGGCCCAGTTGCAGAAGCGAATCAAGGTCTGGGAAGCAATCGACCTGTGGGCATCGTTATATGGAAAGAAGCCCGTCGATGCAAAGCGGCTGCTCGACCAGCTCGGCCTCGCCGACAAGCGAAACGCCTGGTTCATGAATCTCTCCGGAGGTCAGAAGCAGCGGCTGTCCATCGCTCTCGCCTTGATCAACGATCCCGAAGTGGTGTTTCTGGATGAGCTGACAACCGGCCTCGATCCCCAGGCGCGGCACGCCATCTGGGATCTTGTGCGCGATATCCGCGTGCGTGGCAAAACGGTGTTTTTGACAACCCATCTGATGGAAGAGGCCGAGCGGTTATGCGACCGGGTCGCCATCATGGAGCACGGCCGGATCATCGACATCGATACACCGGAGAAGCTCGTCCGCAGGTACTGCCCGGAGCGCACCGTCGTTCTCGACGTGGAGGACCCAGGCGACGCTGGTGCCCACTTTCAGACGATTCCAAAAGTAGAGTCGGTGACCTGCGCCAGCCTGCGATTCACCATTCGCGGACAGGGCGATGACCTGGTCACCGAAGTAATCCACTGTCTGTCTGAGAATCGCATTCGAGTAACGGATTTCCGCACCATTCTCCCCAACCTTGAGGATGTTTTTCTCAAGCTCACCGGCCGCTCCATTCGTGAATAGGACAAAACAATGATGCTGCGCGGGCTCCTCAAACTAACGTGGATTGAGATCAAGGTCTTCATGCGCGAGCCGCTGGGCGCGATCGGCACCATCGCTATTCCCGTCCTGCTGTACGTCGTGCTCGGACGCATAGTCAGCTCCAGACCCGCACCGCCTCCATTGGCCGCCAGCGGTTTTCCCGTGGTTCATCTTCCCGTCCTCATTGCGCTGCTGATTTCAATCAACACCGTGCTTTCGCTCGTTACCATCATCTCGATTTACCGGGAGGGCGGCATTCTCAAGCGGCTTCGTGCAACGCCGCTGCGTCCCCAGACCATCCTTGCTGCCCACGTGATCGTCAAGCTGCTGCTCACCGCGGCAACCTTGGCCTTGATGTTCCTTGCGGGCAAACGCTACTCCCCTCCCGGCGAGCATGTCCCGTGGCTTTCATTCACCATCGCGCTCCTCATCAGCACCTGGAGCATTCTTTCCATCGGCTTCGTCATCGCCAGCCTGGTTCCCACGGCGCGTTTTGCGCAGCCCGTCGGTGCCGTCATCCTCTATCCGATGATCGCCTTGTCTGGGCTCTTCGTAAGCATCGCGAATCTGCCTCCCGTATTGCGCTCCGTGGCGCGAGTATTGCCCTTGACGTACGCTGTGCGTCTGCTCGAAGGCATCTGGACCGGTGATAGCTGGCTGGTCCACCTCAATGACGTCGCGGCCTTGGCTGCGTTTTTTCTCGTCTTTACGGTGATCTCAGCAAGGGTATTTCGGTGGGAGTAGCAAGCTCGCGCGAACTGATTCCGCGGCCTCTTTCACTCGATTGCATTCAACTGTAATTTCTGACAGTTTGTTTCCGTCATTAGCGCTTTTAGAATGTGGACGGCAAAATCGGTCCTGGGAAGCTCAAGCCGGAATGCGGCTTCCGCTATCGGATTTGAACCAGCCTTGGAGGAAACATGACTGACACAATCATCGGCGGAATCAAGCGTGCGTCGGGATGGTCCATCGTTCTTGGCGTGCTCATCATCTTGCTCGGGATCATCGCGATGATGGCCCCGCTGGCCACCGGCGTCATCGCCGTGTACATCTTGGCGTGGACCGCAATCTTCGGCGGTATTGCCCAGATCATCTATGCTTTTCAAGCCCACTCAGGTGGACGCACCTTTCTGGAACTGATTCTGGGGGTGGTCTACCTCATCGCCGGTTTCTACTTGGTTTCGCATCCCCTCGCCGGACTTCTGACTCTAACTCTGATCCTGGGTCTCCTGCTGGTTGGGTACGGAATTGTTGCGCTGATTCTGGCGTTTCAAATGCGTCCTGCCAAAGGCTGGGGCTGGGTGTTGTTCGACGCAGTGGTCACCGTTCTGCTTGGTTGCATGATCGTTGCCCATTGGCCCATAAACTCGGTGTGGATCATCGGCACCCTGTTCGGCATCAGCATTCTCTTCAGAGGAATAACGCGCCTGATGATCTCGCTGGCGCTCCGTCGCGTCGCGTCGTCGGTGGCGTAAGAGCCAGGTAACCTCAGCAAGAACCGGAGAATCATCGCAGCATAACTGCGCCTATCCCCCGACCCGAAGTGCGCGACACGTGTGTCGATTGATTCGTTCGCTTGGCGATCCCGGCAGGTGACCAACTCATCGGTCATTACTCACCCTCTTCGGCAGAAATGAAGGTCTGTGCCCCATCGGGTAACCCTCTGGGTCGGCGGCTTCATCGCGATGAGTGGGTTTCGAAGCCTCGCCGCTACCCTGACAGATTTCAACCACACTCGAATGCTGTGGGCGGGTGGCCCCGGTCCCGATGATTGTTCCCAACTACACTGAGGGTGCCCCCGGTCCCTCGCCTTTGGGGACCGGGGATAGCGAAGATTCGTGGCGTTGGTCTCCACATCTCGGCGCGTCACGTCGTCCCAAGGAGCAAAGTTCTAGAATCGTCCACCAGCGCCGACCATTGATTTCGTTCGATTGATTTTTTCGCTTGGCAATTCCGGCAGGTGATTCATCCATTGTTCATCATCCCCTCTTCCGCGAGATGAAGGCCTGCGCCCCGTCGGGGAACCCTCTGGGTCGGCGCTTTATCGCGATGAGTGGGTTCGTTAACCTAGCCGCCCAACGCGCTCTCTAAACAGATTCCATTCGCCAACCCCGCTGTTACCCTGATCTCAAGCCAACCCTGGTCCTACCATCCTGACCACGACTCCCCAACCCGATCTCTTTCAAATCGAGGCGCCTGATCGCCCCTCAGATCTCACCGCGATTCTTCTCGCCGTCACTGGCTTCACGTGCTGGGTATTTGCCGACAGCATTATGAAGATCGTGGGCCGCTCCGCCCTGCCCGCTTACCAGGTCATCGGTTTCCTCGGACTCTTCATCGCGGGCTTTCTCATCCTTTACACACTCGCTCGCCGCGACACGTCATCGCTCTGGCCGCAAAGGCCTCGCCGCCAGCTACTCCGCTCCAGCCTCGACCTGGTCAACAATCTCTGCGTCGTCGTCGCCCTGCGCCACGTGCCGCTCACGCTCTTTTACATCCTTGTCTTCCTGTGTCCCGGCGTCATCACGATCCTTGCCGCAATTTTCCTTCATGAACACCCCGGCCTGCGCAAGTCGATGGCCATCGCCATTGGGTTTGCGGGCGTGGTTATCGCGGTCAATCCCTTCAGTTCGTCGCGACAGGGCGACTGGATCGGCTACGCAGCTTGCCTCACCTGCGTCGCCTGCTTCTCAGTCAACATGGTGTGGTCGCGCGTGCTCACGCGCACTGAGACACCTGAAAGCCTGACCATCTTCTCGGGCGTGGTAATGGCTGTAGCCGGATTCGGCTGCATGCTGTGGCACATGGAACCACTTACAGGGCGGTTGTTGCTGGCGCTGCTGGCGATGGGCGCGTTTGGCGCAGGGGGAAGCATCTGCTTCTTTGTTGCGCTCCGCCACACCACGGCCGCAAACGTCTCCCAGTATCACTACACTCAACTCGTCACCGGCGCTATTGTTTCCTTCCTCGTATTTCACGAACTGCCCACGGTGTGGATGCTCCTCGGCGGATCGCTCATCATCGCCTCCGGCCTCTATGTCGCATTCCTCGCATCAACAGCCTCACGCGATGTTCTGCGCTGACTATCCTGAAATGAGTACTTTGCACGGAATCGTTAAAAAACGGAAATCGCCCTCGTTGGCGCCGACGCCGGTTTCACCGGCACAACACCACTGAAACCTGCAAAACTGGGGTCCCAGCGCCGTGAACGACAAACTCACCAGATCCTTTCGCGCTCCGCTCGAAGCCACCGGCACCTCGCTTCGGTGGGTCATCGCCCGTGTCCCCATCGATCTCAAAAAGGCGTGGCCGATGTGGAAGAGCCGCCGCATCTTCGGCGAGATCAACGGGTTCGCCTTCAAGACCGCGCTCATTCCGGCCACAAAAGGCCAGGGACACGTCCTCATCGTGAATAAGAAAATGCAGGCCGGTGCTCATGTCAGGGCAGGAGAGCGCGCACTCATCAAGCTCACTCCAGACCTCGGCGAACTCGTCATCGATCTGCCCCCCGAATTCGCAAAGATCCTAAAGCAGGATCGCGCGCTGAAGAAGTTTTTCGAAGCCATGAGCCCATCCATGCGCAAAGGCTTCACCAACTTCATCGCCGACGCCAAATCTGCCGATACGCGCCAGAAGAGAGCCGAAGCCATCGCCGAGAGCCTGTTGCTCGCCATGGAAGGCGAAGTGGAACCTCCGCCGATCCTGCGCGTAGCATTTCAACGCCAGCCCGAAGCCGGCCGGGGATGGGAACTGATGACGCCAACGCAGCGCAAAAATCACCTCCTCGGCATCTTCTTTCCGCAGACCGTTGATGGTCGCGAGCGACGCGCTGCCAAAGCCGTCGAGAGCTGCATCGCTGTAGCGAACCGGCGCCGCCCGAAGCCGTAGCGCCATCTACACTAATGACATGGAAGTTCTCTACGGCGTACACCCGGTTGCTGAGGCTCTCAAAGCCGGCCGACGCCGCTTCGATCACGTTATTGTCGCCGCCGAGCGCCACGATGAACGCCTCGCGCGCCTCGTCGCCGATTGCAAACAGGCGGGCGTGCGC
>NZ_JBARMD010000177.1:0-31376 GCF_049802275.1 Occallatibacter sp.
GCAATGGCATCCGCCAATGGCCGCTCGGATCGGTATAGTTTGACGTTCGCACCACACCTACAATCTCGTACATTCCGCTGTACACCGCATCATTCATGCCGAAATGTGTGCCAATCGGTTCTTCTCCCGGCTTGAAGAACTTCTTCACGAATGCCTCATCCACAACCGCAATATTGGGTGTCGAGGCCGTGTCCTGTTCCGTAATGCTTCGCCCACGCACGATTCGCTGCCCCATCATCTCCAGATAGCCAGCGCTCACCCGATCCCAGGACGACCCGTTATCTCCATTTACATCGATGGTGCCCTGCCCCTGGCGCGCAATCATGGCATCCCAGTTATTCGTGAATGGCGTATACATAGCCAGGGCCGCTCCCTGTAAGCCGGGAATCCGTTTCAGCCGCTCCTGCAGCGCGCGATACGTGGCATCCAGTTTCTCGGGTGAATAGGAGGAAAATGGCGCATTCACGCGCAGGCTCACCCGGTGGTTGGTCTCGAATCCGAAGTTCTGATGCTCCATCTTCACCAGGCTGCGCGTCAGTAGGCCCGCACCGGTCAGCAGCACGACGGACAAGGTTGCCTGTACAACCACCAGCATCTTCTGCGGCAATGCCCTGCTGTCGCGCGTACTGCGCCCCACGCCGTGCAAAACCACTGCGGGATTGGTGCGGGCCGCGAACCAGGCTGGCGCCGTTCCAAACAGCAGCCCGGTCAGGAGTGCCATGCCGAACGCAAATCCCAGCACCGCCAGCGACGGAGCCGCGTTCAGAGGCACATAGTGTGCGGAGTGAAACGCCAGAGCCACAATGACTTTCACGCCGAGGAACGCAACGACAATCCCTGCAGCGCCACCCAGGACTGCCAGCACCACGCTCTCAGTAAGCGATTGCCTCACCAGTCGCATCTTCGTCGCACCCATTGCCAGCCGTACGGCTGCCTGCGTCCCGCGTGCCGACCCTCGTGCCAGCAACAGGTTCGCCAGATTCGCGCAGGCAATCAGCAGTACCAATCCGCACACGACCATGAGAATCCGAAGGCTGCTCTCGTATCCCGCCTTCATCTCGGCCACGCCGCCGCCCGCGTGAACTAAGGCCACCGTTTCGGTGGGCAGGACCTTCTTCAGTTGATCCAGATACTGCGGATACTCTGCACCGAGTTCGCTCACCAGCCACTCGCGCGTTATGGTCGTGAATCGCGCGGCCATTCCATCGGTCTTCGCGCCCGGCCGCAGCCGCCCAATCACGCGCAACCAGGCAAGAGGCGTCTTGATTACCGTGTTCTGGCCGGCAAGTACCGGCTCCTGCTGTAACGGCACAAACATCTCGGGCGGGTCGCTGCGCAGCGTTTCGCCGTAAAACCCAGGCGGGGTGACGCCAACGATTGTGAAGGGATGGCCATCGAGTACAAAGCTCGAACCCACAATTTTCGGATCTGATCCGTATTCCTGCTGCCACACGCGATGACTCAGCATGGCGGCAGGCGCCGCAGCCGGTTGATCGTCGGAGGGCGTCAGAGTTCGCCCGGCAAATGCTTGAATCCCCAGGGTTGCGAAATAATTCCCGGAAACGTACTCACTGCGAAGCGGCTTCGCCGGTTCGTTGCTGTCGGCGCGCCGCACGCTGAATTCCGAGTGCCACGCTTCGAACGCCGCAGTCTGCTCAAATTCAGGCGCTGCCGCGGCAATCCGCTGATACAGCGTGTAGGGAAAGATGCCCCACTCTTTCTGCGGACCAATCTGCCCGCAGCAGTTCATCCCCGAACCTACGCGATAGAGCCGTGACGGATCGGCCACAGGCAATGACTTCAGCATCACGCTGTCAATCAGCGAGAAAATCGCCGTGGTCGCTCCAATTCCCAGCGCCAGGGTCAGCATGGCCGTCAGCGTGAATACGGGCGACAAACGCATCTGCCGCAATGCATAGAGAACATCCTGACGCAATGTACGCATCGCAACCCTCTCGTGACTTCCATTGGGGAATTGCGATGAATATACGCTGATTGGTTTGCTCAAGTTCCACGAAGCACAATGAACATGTCAACCAGGGCGCGATTCCGCGACACTGAAAATCAAGTCGCAGTTTTGCACTTTGGTCAACGTGTTGAGCGAATCCTTCGAGAACTATCGGGAGGAGGCTCAAAGGCATTCAATCATCATCAATGCGTCGGCTTACCTCTTGCGCCTTTGCAAGTCGACGCCGGAAGGAGTCGCTATCGGCGCCCCATGTCTTCTTCCCCCATCAAAGTGAGTGATTGCGGTGGCGATCAGGAATCACGATTAAACCGGCTCCCCGCTTTCGCCCGGTCCTGCTGGAAGACCTCCGCACCGCGCACCCCACCTTTGGCGGAGCCTTTCGCGTTCCTCCGGTGTCATCTTGTCCCACTTTGCCCTGCGTCCACGCGGTCCCCGATTGCCACCGCCGCCTGCCCAGCTTCCGAACAGAATACGGCTCAGTAGCAGCAACCCGAGAGCCTGCCAGAAAGTGATCATGTGCAGGCCAAACAGTGGAGGGAGCAGCCAATTCCACAGATGCATCATCAACTCGCCAAAGAGCCACACAAACAGCACAACGGCCGGCGGAGCAATCAGAGCAATCCATATCTTCTTCATAACCTTCCTCACTTTTCCAGAAACTCATCGTGAACGGTTTGCAATCGCCTGCGCAGGTGTAGCAGCGCGTAGCGCTTGCGCGATAACAGCGTATTCACGCTTACGCCGCTCTCCGCCGACATTTCCTTGAAACTGCGGCCTTCGAGTTCATGGGCCACAAAGACTTCGCGCTGCTCGGCTGGCAATTCAGATAGCGCATTTTGCAGCTCGTCCAGCAGAAAGCTGCGTATGTACTGCGCCTCAGGGCCCGCATCGGGTGAGGGCAAAAGGTCTTCGACGTCAAGCATCGCTCCCTCTTCGTCCTCGTGGAGCACTTCGCTGAATGCTTCCGGCCGCTTCTTGCGAAAGAGGTCCGTAATTCGATTGCGGGCGACTCGAAACAACCAGCCCGTCACAAACTCAATCGGCATCAGCAGTCGATAAGCTTCCACCAGTTCCGCAAAAACATCCTGCAGCAGGTCTTCGGCGTCCGCTTCGTTCGCAACCCGGCGGCGAATGAAGCTGCGCAGACGGGAACGCTCCTTGGCTATGACATCTGCGATTTGACGGTCTTGCTCGATCATCGCGATCATGCTCGATTGCCCACCCATCTACTGAGCTAGACGAATGAGAGTCGCAGATATTGTAGGTGCGTTTCGGCAGGATCGATTGGGCTGGGCAGTTATGATCACCGCCAACCAAGCTTGACAAGTGCAAGGCACCCCTTCAGCCTGCAACCTTTCGGCCATTACCACCTGCAAACGAGTTATGGCTATCATCCTTGCGGCGCGCCATCCTTGTCCTGTTCCAACGCTGAATCTGAAGAAAGCGAGCGAGCATGTTCCTTTTGCTGTTGGTCTTAGCGCTCATTGTGATAACGGTCGCCTCCCCCTTCGCAGTCATGGCCAGGGCGAAAGCGAAGCACCGTCGCAGGTAGCCCTCCCGGCTCGGCATCTCGCTTTGAAGCGCCATAGCGAGTCAGACCTGCGAGCTTGCCCCCTTCAATCCCAACTCGCGCATCGCAATCTGCAGGTCTGCCCACGCTTCCTTCTTCTGCCTCGGGTCGCGCAGCAGGAACGCCGGGTGGTACGTAACGATCAGCTTGCTGCCACGAAATGCGTGAATGCGGCCACGAAGTCCGGCGAGCGGCTGACGCTGACCGAGCAAGTAGGTTGCGGCGGTGGCGCCGAGCGCGACGATCACTTCGGGACGCACCACGTCGATCTGGCGGAACAGGAACGGCGAGCAGGTGTTGGCTTCTTCAGGCTCAGGGGTTCGGTTCTGCGGGGGACGGCATTTGACCACGTTGGCAATGTAGACTTCTTCGCGCTTGAGGCCCATGGCGGCAATCATGTTATTGAGCAGTTGTCCGGCACGTCCGACAAACGGCAGCCCCTGTGCATCTTCATCGGCGCCCGGCCCCTCGCCCACGAACATAAGACGCGCGTTTGCGTCGCCATCAGCAAACACAATCTTGTTGCGCCCCTTGTGGAGCGCGCAGCGAGTGCAGTCGCCGATGTCTTCGCGAATAAGCTGAAGGGCAGATGCGCGGTCTGCCCGGAGAACTTCAGGCGCAACAGGCGGCGGAGCTTGGAAAGTCTTGCGAGGTGGAATGGGTGAGTTCTCCTGTAGCTTTGAGGTTAAATCGATTCGATCCAAGGTCTCAGAAGCGAGACATGGTGCACCCATATCCTGGGTGATTGAGACATTCTCCCGGTCATTCGAGACCCCGGCCGAAGCAATGATCTGTGATGCGTCGACAGGCCGGCGATAGAAATCGGTGAGGCCGAGTTCACGGTAGAAGCGCAGGCGCGCTTCAAGCGCTTCGCGGGTTGCGGGGTCGAGCGCAGGCAATCTAGGCTACTCCACGATGATCTGGCGGCGAGAGGTGACGGGTGCGGCGGATTCGTTCAGAACTCTGTCCTGCGGGCTACCTTCATCGACTTCAAAAACTAAGGGTCGCGGTCGACGCAGGGCGGAAATCTCATCGAGAATGCGGTCGGCAAGCTTGCGCTTCGTCATCTCCGGCAATTCGATGGAGGTTGAAAGAGTAAGAAACGTCGCCGCATTACGGTCGGAATCAATGCCCACGCCTTCGGCAGAAACATCATTGACCACGATCGCATCGGCGCCCTTGCGCAGCAGCTTGGCGCGGCCATTCTCCATGGTGTTCTGCGTCTCGGCAGCAAAGCCGACAATAAGCTGCCCTGGCCGGCGCTGCTTCGTCACTTCTGCAAGAATGTCTTCGGTCGGCGCGAGTTCCAGCGTCATGGGTCCTGAGCGTTTCAGTTTCTGCTCGGAGACGTTGAGGGGACGGTAATCCGCAACGGCTGCGGCCTTGATGACCATGGTGGCTTCCACCATGCGTTCCAATACGGCCTTGCGCATCTCCCCGGCGGTAGTAACCTGCACAACTTCACAGCGTGCTGGTGGATGCAGAGCCGACGGTCCACTGATGAGAATGACTTTGGCTCCGCGACTTTGCGCCGCGTCCGCCAATGCATAGCCCATTTTGCCGCTGGAGCGATTACCAATGTAGCGGACCGGATCGAGTGCCTCGCGCGTGCCGCCTGCGGTTACAAGAACCGTCTCGCCAGCCATGTCATTACGCCGGCCCATTGATTGGAACACGATGTCGGCAATAGCCTCGGGCTCGGCCATGCGTCCTTCACCAACCATGCCGCATGCCAGGTCCCCGGTGCCCGGATCGATGACGCGCACTCCGCGCTCTCGCAGAATGTCGAGATTGGCCTGTACGGCCGGATGTTGCCACATGTTCACGTTCATCGCCGGAGCAACATGAACCGTGGCCCGCGTGGCTAGATACATGGTGGTCAGAAAGTCGTTGGCAATGCCCTGCGCAAATTTCGCGAGAATGTCGGCCGTGGCCGGAGCGACAATCAGCGCCTCGGTCCACTGCGCCTCGCCAATGTGCTCGATGGTGGATTCGTAGGTCGCTTCGTTGCTGTCGGAATCTTCCCAGAGACTGGCAATAACCTTGTGGCCGGTAAGCGCTGCGAATGTGAGCGGCTGCACGAAGCGAGTTGCGGCCTCGGTCATCACCACGTGCACTTCCATGCCGCGCCGCTGCAAGGCGCGCACCAGTTCCGCCGCTTTGTAAGCCGCAATGCCGCCGGAGACGCCGACCGTTACTCGCATATCTACAATTGTAGTCCCGCTTGATTTGACACGATATGGCGTGCCCACTTGCACACCTGAGGCACGCGCTTGCCGAAAGATCGATGGAAGCTCCGATGCGTCACTACAACCGAACGGACGGCTTTGAGACTAGAGTATGGGAATGCCGTTTTCCGCCACCAGCGGCTTCACAACGGGCTGTTCCTTTTTGACGTAAGAAATCTTGCCGGCGTCGATTTCATCTTGCGCGATTCGGCACGCCTTGGTCGAGCGACTCTGAACTAGAGCTGCCGAACCGCTTTGGATCTGACGTGCACGACGGGCTGCCACGAGTACCTTGCGGTAGTTCGAATCGAAGCTGGTTTCAATCGTCATCGGGATCCTCTCCAAAGGGAAGTTGTTGCTGTCCGGAGCCGCCTTCAATCCCGAAGGCTTCCAGCACAGGTTTAAGCCGCTCCCTCGAGTTCGACTGACGACAGGCCGCGGCGACCTCCAACACCCTGCTCGAACGGTAAGCAATTGGCTCGGCATTGCGGTAGTACCGCTCCGCAAGAACAATAGCCTCAAGCTGCGCGACCGCCCGATCAAGAATGTCGTTGATGAGAATATAGCTGTAATCGCGATAATTCTCAATTTCCTTGCTGGCTTCGCTGAGCCGCCGGTAGAGTTCCGCTTCGTTTACAACACCTTCCGCACGGCTGCGATTTCGCAACCGGGTTCGGAGAACCTTGGGCGTGGGTGGCAGAACAAAGATACTTACGGCTTCAGGCATCGCGGCTCGAACCTGCGCCGCTCCCTGCACATCGATATCCAGAAGCAGGTCGTGTCCCTGGCGGCGGGCATCTTCAAGCGAGTGCCGAGCGGTGCCGTAGTAGTTGCCGAAGACCTCAGCGTGCTCCAGGAATTTGCCCTCGGCGATCATGCGCTCAAATTCTTGGCGGCTGGTGAAATAGTATTCACGGCCGTGCTCCTCTGATCCGCGCGGCGGACGCGTGGTCCACGAAATGGAAAAATCCACGCCAATGACCTGCTTGCGAAGTTCGCTCACGAGCGTGCTCTTGCCTGAGCCCGATGGTGCCGAAATAATAAAAAGTATTCCTGCCACGTGCGATAGTCCCTTTCGTCCTCGACTCAACTCATACTTCAGAGAACAGCTATTCCGCGTTCTGAATCTGCTCGCGGGCTTTCTCGATATCGGCTTTCATGGCCAGGCCAAGTTCGGTGATGCGTGTGCCTTTGCCGCCAACCCCGCCGGTCTTCGAGAGCAGCGTGTTGGCCTCACGATTCATCTCCTGCAGCAGAAAGTCCAGCTTCTTGCCCACTTCGCCGCCTGCAGTCAGCAATTCACGAAAATGTCCGATATGCGTGACCATGCGCTCAAGCTCTTCTGAGATGTCGCTATGATCCACGAGCACGGCAACCTCTTCCAGCAGCCGCTGGCGATTAAACTCGTTCCCCGTCGCAGCGGTTAAACGCTGTGTCAGCCGCTCCTGGTAGCGCTGTTCCACCTCGGGGCGCATTGCTGCCACGCCCTCCACCGCTTCCGCGAGGCGAGAGAGACACGACCGCAAAATGGCCTCAAGCGATTCGCCTTCGCGAGCACGCATTATCTTGAGTTCTTCAAGCAGCGGTCCGATCTCGCGTGTGGCGCTTTCTGTCAGCGCGACAACATCTTCTTCCGAACTGTTGCGTGTTTCGGATTGCAACGCGCCGGGCATACGCAGGGCGACGTTTAGATCCGGCTCCCCCTTCATCCGAAACTCTTTGCACGCCTGCTTGAATGCATCGATGTATCCGGCGACCATCTCGCGGTTATAGCCCGCCTTCTGCTGCACCGTGCGATCAACTGAAAGCGTCACTTCCACGTGTCCGCGCACGAGGCTTTCTTTCAGCACGCGGCGCATCTCCATTTCCAGCGCATCGAGCCCCGCCGGCAAGCGCAACTGAATATCGAGAAAACGATGATTAACGCTTTTCACGCTAAGCGTGTAGGCAAGCTGATCGTGAACGCGCACCTGGGTGCGGGCAAATCCGGTCATCGAATAAATAGGCATTCTTACCTGTCCTCTGCCTCGGCCCAGAGTGTCGGCTGCAAAAGCCGGTCGAGGGCTCGTGATTCAGACTCCAGAGAATCTTCCTGCTCAGGTACATCCATGAATTGCAGTTGATGGAGTCTCTGGTATGTGGGTGAAATGGTCAGCAATTCCTCGTGTGAGCCGACCGCGGTAATGCGGCCACGCTCGAGCACAGCGATGCGATTGGCGCGGCGAATCGTTCCAAGCCGATGCGCAATCACCAGCACAGTACGGTTTTGCATCAGGTTCGACAACGCGGCCTGCACCAACGATTCACTCTCCGCATCGAGCGCCGAGGTTGCTTCGTCGAGAATCAGAATCGGCGCATTTTTAAGAATGGCGCGCGCAATCGCCAGGCGCTGCTTTTCGCCACCGGAGAGCCTGAAACCCTTTTCGCCAATAACCGTGGCATAGCCCTGCGGCATGCGCATGATGAAGTCGTGCGCCAAAGCGTTGCGGGCGGCCTGCTCCACCAGTTCATTCTTCGCGTCCGGCTGGCCGTAGGCGATGTTGTTCCGCACCGTGTCGTTGAAGAGAATCGTCTCCTGCGTAACCTGCGCGACCTGCCGGCGCAACGAACCCAGAGTCATCTCGCGGATGTCGCGGCCGTCGATGAGAATGCGCCCTGACGTGACGTCGAAGAACCGCGGAATCAGGTTGACGAGCGTCGACTTCCCTGCACCGCTGGGCCCCACCAGGGCCAGCAGTTCGCCGGCGTGAATCTCGAGTTCGACGTTATGCAGAATCTGCTCTTCGCCTTTTTCAGTGGAATAGGAGAAGCCTACGTTATCGAACCGGATGGAGTTAGAAAACTGCGGCATCGCCGCGGCATGGGGACGCTCCTTCACGTCATCCTTGGCATCGAAGAAGGCGAAAATCGAAGCCGAAGCTCCCATCGCCTGCTGGAAGCTGTTGTAGAAGTATGCAAACTTTCGCACCGGATCGTAGAGCTTGAACAGCAGGAAAATGAAAGCGCCGAAAAGCCCCATGGTCATGCGGCCGTGCTGAATCTCATTGCGGCCGACGAGAAGAAACATGGCTATGGCAATGGCGCCGATAGTATCCATTAACGGTGAGCTGATGGACTGGATGCGTACGTTGCGCAGGTTGGCGCGCAAGAGGCGCTTGGCGGCTCGCTTGAAGCGGAGAATCTCCCAGATCTCGGTGTTGAATGCCTTCACAATGCGATTGCCGGTGACGGTTTCGTGCAGGATGTTCTGAATCTCAGCAAGTTTGTCCTGCCCTGTACGTGTGCGCGTGCGGACTTCTCGGCCGATCTTGCGTGCCGAAGTAATCACTACCGGAACAAACAGAACGAGAGCCCAGCTCAAATGTCCGCCGAGGCGAATCACGAAAACGATTCCGACCAGGAACGTAAAAAATTGCTGCAGAAATTCGCCGATGACGGAACTCAGCGCAAGCTGCACGCGATCTACGTCGTTAATCAGCGTAGAAAGAATCGTTCCCGTGGCGTGCTTGTGAAAAAAGCTTGCAGAACGGCGAAGCGTCGCCTCATAGAGATGATTCCGCAAATCGGTGATCATCCCGTATCCCGCGTAGCTCACCAGGTAGGTGCCGAGATAGTCGCACACTCCCTTTGCGATCGTGGCGGCAATAATCGACGTCGCTACAACGGTCCATGCATTGTGCATGTGCAGGAAGTGAGGAACGAACGTCCTGAGGTCAAAGTGCCATCGACTGTTGGGAAGGCCCAGTAGGATAGGCCCTTCAGCGGCATCGGGCCGAAGCACCTGGTCAAAGACCGGCTGCAGCAAAAGAACTCGGAAGGTATCGAGAACGCCGACCGCAGCCAGCAAAACAACGCCCAGCGCCCATTGAAGTGAATAGGGCAGCCCGTAGCGAACTAGGCGGAAAAAACTACTCATGCTGCCAATTCCGCCCGCCTGCCAAGGCTCGACCAGATTGGTCGGCGAAGATGGCTGTGTTCAGGATGGGTGCCCATCCCAACATTGTATCCGGGCGCCACGGACGCCGCTCCATAAGCGCCGGGTCACAAAACACTCAGTACGAATGCAGCTCCTGAATGGCCTTCAGTACAGTATCCGGCTGGGGCAGGATCGCATCTTCAAGCACCGGTTGGTAGGCGACAAAGGTGTCCATCGCACCAATACGCTTGACCGGCGCGTCGAGATCGTCAAACAGCTCGTCGGCGATGCGAGCCGCGATCTCCGCGCCATACCCCCAACTGAGCATGTCCTCGTGCGCCACGATCACGCGGCTGGTCTTGCGAACAGAGGTCGCGATGGCGTCCCAATCGTACGGGCTCAGCGTGCGTAGGTCGATTACCTCGACCTCGATGCCCTTCTCGCGGCTCGCGGTTTGTGCCGCCTGCAATGCTCGTGGCACCAGCGCCCCATAAGTGACCAGCGTCATGTGCTGTCCGGGCCTGACGATCTTTGCCTTGCCCAATGGAATCGCGAAATCGGGCCCCGGATACGGTGCGCGGCCATACGATTCGCGATAAAGCCGCTTGTGCTCCAGGAACAGCACAGGGTCGTCGCACCGGATAGAGGTTCTCAGCAAGCCATTAGCATCGAGTGCGTTCGACGGAAACACAACCCGCAGCCCTGGAATATGCGTAAAGAAGCTCTCGCCCGACTGCGAGTGGTAGATGGCGCCGCCGGTCAGGTAACCGCCAATAGGAACGCGAATCACCGCTGGAGAAGCCCACGCCCCGTTCGAGCGCCACCGCATAAGCGCCAGTTCATTGTGGATCTGGTGCACCGCGGGCCATATGTAGTCGAAGAACTGAATCTCGACGACCGGTTTCATGCCACGGACTGCGTATCCGACGGCCCGGCCCACAATATTGGCTTCAGCCAGCGGCGAGTTGAAGACGCGCTCGGAACCGAAAGCAGTCTGCAAGCCGGATGTCAGCTTGAAGACGCCGCCCTTCCCCTTTACTTCGCTGAGCGCTTCTTCGCGGCTGGCGTCAGCCACGTCCTCGCCATAAACGATGATGCGCGGGTCGCGGTTCATCTCATCGTGCAGACAGGCGTTGATGAGGTCGGCCATCGTGCGCGGTCCGCTGCCCTTGGCGCTTGCCGACTTACCCGGGCCCGCGCCCGCAGCTTGCAAAGTCTCGCCGGCAAAGGCCGCGCGCGTCGGGTCGAGATCTTCTGAGTAGACGTGGCGCGGAATACTGGCGATCTCTGGCAGAGGCGCATCCAGCGCTCGTTCAGCAGCTTCGGCAGCCTCGCGCTCCGCCTCCTTTTCGAGTGCGTTAATCTGCTCCGCCGTCAGGATCCCCTCGCGCAGCAGCCGCATCCGCATCTTCGCGATCGGGTCGCGCATGGCGTCAGCTTCCCGCTCGGCCGCCGAACGGTAAAGCCTGTCATCATCCGACTGCGAGTGGGAATAAATCCGGATGCAGTGCCCATGAACGAAAGCCGGACCAAGCCCGGCGCGGCAGTGCTCAGCGCCCCTTTGGAATGCACGCAGGCTCGCCTCGGCGTCGGTGCCGTCAATCTCTTCAAAGTGGAAGTTTGGAAAATTGGCAACAAGCCGCGATATGTTGCCCCCCGGCGTGTTCACTTCAACCGGCACGCTGATCGCATAGCCGTTGTCTTCAATCATGAAGATAACGGGAAGCTTCCGATTCGAAGCTGTGTTCAATGCTTCCCAGAACTCTCCCTGTGAAGTGGAGCCCTCGCCCACGCAGGCCAACACCACTTCGTCGCCGTGGAATGTGACTTCGTTATAGGCGCGATAATCACCTTCGACCTTCGCAGCGGCTTCAGGATGGCGGCTAAAGTACTGGCCTGCTTCGGCACATCCGACCGCATGCAGAATCTGCGTGGCCGTCGACGAGGACGTGCTCACGATGTGAAGCGGACGACTGCTCCAGTGCGTCGGCATCTGCCGCCCGCCGCTGGCAGGATCGTTGCCTGCTCCCACAGCCTGCAGAAACATATCGGCAGGTGTTACGCCCAATGCCAGGCACAACGCCCGATCGCGATAATAGGGGAAAAACCAGTCGTACCCCGGTTTGAGGGCCAGGGCGGCTCCCACCTGAAGAGCCTCATGCCCGGCAGCCGAAATCTGGAAAAAAGTCTTCTGCTGCTTTTTTAGAAAAATCTCGCGGTCGTCAATCCGGCGGGACAGATACATGAGCCGGTAGATGTTGATCAGCTCCTGCGAGTTCAGGCTGCCAGTGGCGTCTCCCGTCGTCCGCGCATGAGCGCTGGAAACCGCAAGTCCCATTTGTCTCACTCCAAGATTCGGGATCCTTCATAGCCGTTCGAGTCTATATATCTCTATACAAAGATTGTAGCAATCGCTATTGCCTTCCTTGCCCCCCGAGTGGAATGTCCGGTGGACGGAACTGCGGTCCGCCGCCAAATGATTGAGCCATCTTCGCTTTCACGTTGTGCGCCAACTTCTCGATCTCCGCCACTTTGCGCAGTTCTTCAGACGTCAATCCTTTGGCTGGGTTAGATGCAATCTCTGCGTCCAGCTGACGAGCCAGTTTCACCAGTTTGTCGGCGTCAGACACCATGGACTTCTGACGGTCCGCATTAAGAGCATTCAGACGTTTGGCAGCGAAAACGGGGTCGGTTTCTATCGTCTCGCCGAATCCACCTTGGGCGCGCGGATTTGGAAGGCTCTGGATCGTGACACCGCTTCCAGTGGGCGAGTATTGAGTCCATCCGATCAACGCTGCGGCCAGGATAACCATGGCGACACCCACCACCGTCAAATTCCACACTGAACGGACCTTCATTGCTTCTGGCCCCCAACTCCATCAGTCCGCGTTTATGGTGAGCTTCATTTTTTGCTTCACGTCGTTTGCCAGCAACTCAATCACTTCGGCCTCACGCACCATCGTTGGTGTTAACTGGGCGTTCCCGAGATTTTCCGTTTTCGCTTTAAGATCCCGCGCCAGGATCACTAATTTCTCGGTTTCCTCGTCGATCACACGTTTTCGCTCAACATTGGCTGCTTCATAGTTTCTCCTTCTCAAATTCCTTTCTGCGAGTTCGTTGAGTTCGTGCGAATCAAGAGTGCGATTGGGAATAACAATCGGTTTTGGAGGAGACAGCGCTGCCCCCTGCTGCCCCCCTCCGGAACTCGCGGGGAAGAACGCCAACGCGATCGCTCCGGCCACAATCATCGACTTCCAACTCTTCAGTTCAGAGAACGACGGGTCAACCGCCGGTTTCGATCGATCATTTGGACACTGGGGAATCTGCACCTGGACCTCACGTCCTTTTGGGTATTCGGTAATTCTCCACACGGCGAATCGATTCATGGTCGAAATGGCTGCCGACGATGCCGCAGACTTAACTCGGACCGGAACCCTGCTTCATCTTCTCCTTGACGGTCTTTGCCAGCTTTTCAATCTCGTCCGCTTTACGAATCACAGTCAGCGACAGAGTGTCTTTCGTCGTCTTGTCCACTTCGGCCTTCAGGGCAACCGCCATCGCCAGCAGCTGGGTGCTTTCGTCGGCGATCTGTCTCTTGCGCTCGGTTTCTGCCTGGGAGACCTGCTGCGACTTTGAGTCTTTGGGGCTATCCGCCTGCGATTTGGCGTCTTTCGACTGGCTCGCGGGTGCCTGTGACGCGTTGCGTTGCCCCGCCGCGGCCGCTCCGGGTTGTCCGTCCTGGGCCAGGCATGCAAGGGCAGCAGCAAAAACCAGGCCGGTGCAGACCTGCCTCCATGAAAGCCCCTCGCCTTCGACCCGAGCCCATAGATCATCGAGACGTTTCGCTGATCGCATCGGAACCTCCTCTGTGAGGACCGTATCCATTATCCGCCTGAGACAATGCTCGCTCTTTAGAGAAAAAAGCGAAGCAAAGGATGTATCTGACCGGGCTACACCGACCCAAAGCCGGCCATTTGCGTCCTCCACTTCATCTCCTGCCCCCGTTTTTTCAATCTTCCATGCCTTCCTGACGGCCTCGGGATGGTTAATGAAAGCAGTTTTCTCGTTTCTTTCGCAATATCTTTCTCTCACTGCCTGCTGAATCCATCGGCATTCATCCAGAACCTTGGGTCTGCCTGCAGGATCTGCGGCTGCGGCTGTAGGCTGCGAAACCGCTTGCCACGCCGAAATCGGCGGATCTGCAACGGCAAGAAATGAAAAACCTCCCCGAACCTGGCTGCCGAAAGCTAAATATCCACAGCCCGATTGCAGTTTGCCGTCGGCGTGCATCTCTGCTTCTTGGGTCCCACACGGCGGGGCTGCGCCGATTCTGCACAATATAGTTACGGAAAAAGGAGTTTTATGCTCGCAATTCTTTTGGCAATGCGGTCTGGATGGTTCGCCGAGGGCCACTTTATGGGAAAAGTGCTGGATGAATGGATCTACGACGCGCAGGAATTTATTCACTCGAAGCTTCCTCACCTGCTCGTTGCCGCCATTATCGCATTCGTACTTTACCGGATCCTCAGCGTGATTACAGCCCGGATGATCCGGATTGCCGAGCAACATGCGGCAGCACATAGCCGCATCGCACAGGTGAAGACCATGGCGGGCGTCATTCGCAACACAGGGCTTACGGTCATCGCCGCAATTGTCATCATGGAATTCCTGGCAGCTGTTGGCGTTAACCTGGCTCCGCTGCTGGCCTCGGCAGGAGTCGCCGGAGTCGCCATCGGTCTGGCTGCGCAAAACATCGTCCGCGACATGCTGAACGGGATCCTGATTCTGCTGGAAGATCAGTTCAACGTTGGAGAGACCATCAAGGTTGCGGGGGTGTCGGGCGTGGTCGAGTCCATGACCCTTCGCAAGACCACCCTGCGCGACGGAGATGGCACGCTTTATGTCGTCCCGAACTCGCAGATCACGACCGTCGCAAACCTGAGCATGGACTACTCAGTGGCTACGGTCAACGTCAGTGTGGATTTTTCTGCGCACCCCGACAAAGTCACCGAGCTATTGAAGAACATTGCCATGGATGTCCGCAACAGCGAAGAATTCAAGAACGTGTTCATGGCCGATCCACAAGTACTGGGTGTCGATGCAGTGAAAGGCTCGGAGCTCATCTTCCCCGTCGTCTTCAAGACGCGCGCAACGCAGCAGTATGCTCCGGTGCGGGAGTTCCGGCGACGCGTCCGGCTGGCGCTAGAAGAAAACCACATACTGCCCGGAGATCCCTATCGGGTCTTCACCGCCGGTTCGGATTCAACTCTGCCGCGCGCCACACCCAAGGGAGCGCCAGAGCCCCCGATACACGATCCAACTATGGTAAAGCCCCAGGAGGCAAACCCCTTCAACGCCGGATGACCTTCCGCCGCAATTTGCCATCTATCCGAGAGCCTGCAATAGAGCCTCCCCATTGGTCACTGGAGGCAGGCAAGTCCGCCCGCGGCAAACAAGCGCCCAGGCCGTCTTACCGGCCGGCCTTGGCACCTGAAGCGCCGTTTCGGCCAACGCCTCGGGAAGACCCCCCGCAACCAGCTTCTCAGGCGCAAGGCGAATTACCGTCTTGTTGATGGCGAAACGGGCTATCGCCAGGGTTTCAAGCTGGTCCGCCTCCGACCCGTTGCCGACAACTACAACCTGCACCGGGTCAACCAGAAGTCGCTCCAGAGCCAGCCCATAGCTACCGGCATAGAGCCCGAAGTGCTCCACGATGCCCGCGAAGGATTCGAGCGTATCCTCTGCGATCTCGCGATACTCCTTGCGCCCGCTCAATTCCTCCAGGCGCAGGAGTGCCGCGGCGGCGGTGGGATTGCCGGCGGGCGTGGGCGAATCCTGCAGGGGCTTGCGTCTCGCTGTAAGGGCACCAAGCGGAGCGGCGCCCTCTGTCCCGAATGGAGTGTCGAAAAACGCTCCGGCGGTGCGGTCGTAAAACTTCGCGATCATGGCATCGGCCAGTTTCACGGCTGCCTGGAAGTAGCCCATCTCGCCACTTGCGATCCAGCCGTCGATGCATGCGTGCACCGTCATGGCGTAATCGTCGAGCGTGCCAGCGACTTTTCCTCCAGGCGTATTGCGATCCGATTCACCATAAGCAAGGACATGCTGAAGCGCCTCCGCACCATCCCAGGCTTCCGCAAGAAGGCGATCCAGCGTACGCAGTGCAAATGTGCGAGGTCCGTCCGCGCGCAACGCGCGAGCAGCCTCGATGTACGCAGTCACCGCCATCGCATTCCAGCCCGTATACAGCGTGCGATCGATAAAGGGGGTGGGGCGCTTGGCTCGCGCAACGAGCATCTTCGCCCGCGCCGAATCGATAAGCCGCTGAGCTTGTTCCGCCGATCTGCCGCACTGCCCCGCAACCTCTTCGACCGTGAACTTGCGGTGCAGCACATTCTTCGCCGGATTATGATGCATGTCTCCAAGCTCGCCGATGTCCCAATAGCGCGTGGCCACCGCAAGTTCATCCGCGTCCAGCGCATCGCGGGCCTCGTCGAGCGTCCACGTAAAGTAATCGCCATCGTCATCAAGACTGATATCAGCATCTTGAGAGGCATAGAAGCCACCGCGGTCTCGGTCGGTCATTACCGCGTCGAGCCACGCGATAATCTCTTCGGCAGCCTGGCGGAAATCCGTCCGCGCAAAGCTCTGGTAGCCATGCGCATAGTTCCGCAATAGCTCGGTGTTGTCATAGAGCATCTTTTCGAAGTGCGGCACCACCCATCGCTCGTCCACGCTATAGCGATGGAAGCCTCCGGCGAGCTGGTCGTACACGCCACCCTGCGTCATACGCTCCAAAGTGACAATAAAGGCTTCTTGTGCCTGAGCATTGCCGCGATTAAGCGCCACCTCAAGCAGCAAATCCAGAATCGAGGGATGGGGAAACTTGGGCTGCGAACCGAAGCCTCCGTTGCGGGGATCGAACTGCGCAATCGCCGAGGCCGCAATCTTGTCTACCAGCGCCAGGTTCAAATCTCCGCCGCGCGCGGAAAAGCTCTCGTTGTGTTCGATGGCCGACATCACACTGGCAGCAGATTCCAAGGCTTCGTCGCGCCGCTCACGCCATACCTGGGCCATGGTCAGCAATACCCGGCCAAATCCGGGACGGCCGTATCGATCGTCGCGAGGGAAATACGTACCGCCGAAATATGGCCTGCCATCAGGCGTCAGAAAGCCCGTCAGCGGCCAGCCACCTTGTTGGCTGATTGCCGAGACGGCTGCCTGGTAGCGCGCATCAACATCAGGGCGTTCATCCCGGTCAACTTTTATGGCAATAAAATGTTCGTTGATGATGCGGGCGATCTCCGGATCCTCGTAGGACTCCCGATCCATTACGTGACACCAATGGCACCACACCGCGCCAATATCCAGGAGAATCGGCTTGTTCTCGGTCTCTGCTCGAGCGAACGCAGTCTCCCCCCACGGGTGCCAATGCACGGGCTGATGCCGCGCCGAACGCAGGTAGGAAGATGAAGCCCCTTCCAGGTGGTTGGCGGCCAAAGACGTCGGAATTGGGTCGACGGACATGGGCCGAGAATACACGGGCATGAGCCTGCCCTGCCACCCATAACGCCAAATATCGGTGCCCATGCCCGATTACAGGATCGAGTTCCGGTGCAAGCGAATATCTAAGCAACAATGAGAGATACAAGGGCATCTAAGTGCGTTATCAGAAGTCCCAATCCAAGCAACGGTCGCGGTCCCCGTTACCAGAATTCGGATGCTGAAGTGGTGCGATGGGGTTAATGAAAGTCAAAGAGGATCCGGATGCAAGAAGGCACACCACAACCCAGCCAGACGGGCACGATGCAGCCATCTGGAATGAGCCAGTTGATCAGTTCCTACGATTGGGTTACAACACCACTTGGTCACGTGGCCGCGTGGCCCGACAGCCTCAAGGCGGCGGTGCGCATTCTTGTTACATCGCGTTTCCCGATGTGGATGGCCTGGGGCCCGGAGCTCACCTTCCTTTACAACGATGCCTACGCCCGCGTCACCTTGGGCAAGAAGCATCCCTGGGCCCTCGGAAAGCCGGCGCGGGTGGTCTGGCATGAGATTTGGTCGGACATCGGACCGCGCATTGAGCGGGTGATGAAGACGGGAGAGGCGTCATGGGAGGAGACATTGGGCCTCATCCTTGAACGCAGCGGTTTCCCTGAAGAAACCTTTCACACCTTCTCCTACAGTCCTTTGGCTGGACCCAACGACCAGATCGATGGAATGTTGTGCGTCGTAATGGAAGACACGCAACGCGTGCGCGGCGAGCGTCAGCTGACGTCGCTCAGCGCGCTGGCCGGTGCGCTCGTCGATGCCAATACGCGACAGGAGGTTTTCGCAGCAATCGAACGCGGCCTGGCAGATCAGAAGGATATTCCATTCGCTCTGGTCTACTGCTTTGAGAACAGCGGCCCGACGCTTTGCCTCGTTGCACAAACCGGCATTGACCCCGGCCATCCTGTCGCGCCGCGCGAGATTGACGCCGAATCCTTCAGTAGTCCGTGGCCAGTCGATATTCTCTTCAACGCCAACCGTGCCATGACCATCGACCACCTCGGAGATCTGTTCCCGGATTTGCCGGACGGCGTGTGGGATAAGCCACCAAGCCAGGCGCGATTAGTCCCGATCTTCAGACGCGGCCAGGAGAAGCCGGCTGGCGTCTTCATCGCGGCGCTGAATCCCTACCGCCAATTTGACGCGAGCTATGCCGGCTTTCTCGATCTGGCGGCCGGCCAGATTGCCGCCAGCATTACCAATGCTGAGGCGTATGAATCGGAAAAAAAGCGCGCAGAAGAATTGACTGACCTCGACCGCGCCAAGACTGCATTCTTCAGCAATGTGAGCCACGAACTGCGCACCCCGCTCACACTCATCCTCGGTCCCATTGAGGATGCTTTGCTGAGCCAGACCCCGCCTTCACCCGATTCGCTGGAGATGTTGCATCGGAACGCCCTGCGCTTGCTCAAGCTGGTGAACGGCCTCCTTGATTTCGTCCGCATCGAAGTCGGTCGCATGCGCGCCACCTATCAGCCAACCGATCTATCGCTCCTCACTGCGCAACTCGCCAGCGTCTTCCGATCAGCCGTGGAGCGCGCGGGGCTGAAGCTTATTGTCGAATGTCCGCCTCTACCTGAGCCGATGTATGTCGATCGCGAGATGTGGGAAAAGGTTGTTCTCAACCTCCTCTCCAATGCCTTGAAGGCTACATTCGACGGCGAAATTCGAGTTTCAATCTCCCACGACGAGACCGGCGCGGAACTCACCGTTCGCGATACCGGCACCGGTGTTCCAGAACAAGAACTGCCACATCTATTTGAGCGCTTCAGCCGCATTGAAGGAGCCCGCCGACGCAGTCACGAAGGAAGCGGAATCGGCCTCGCTCTTGTACAGGAACTCGTCGAAATGCATGGCGGCTCCATCGCCGTCGAGAGCAAACTGGACGAGGGAACCACTTTCCGCGTTCGCCTCCCCTTTGGACATGAGCATCTTACCCACGGCCAGGTAGCAAGGGATGCCAGCAGCCCGCTCGTGGTGCAAGGATCGGCGGTGGCCTATGTGCAGGAAGCGCTAGGCTGGATGCCGGGACACGAACAATTGAGAAACCAGATCGCCGGTTCCGTTGCCGGCGACCAGGACGACGAACGAACAACATCTGGGGCCAAGCCGATCGTACTTCTCGTGGACGATAACGCCGACATGCGCGAATATGTTTGCTCCCTGCTGGCCGGGCGCTTTCAGGTCGTTGCCACTGGAAACGGAAAACAAGCCATGGAAGAGATCGAGCGCAGACCTCCAGCTCTTGTCCTGACCGATGTAATGATGCCGGAGATGGATGGCTTTACGCTGCTCTCGGCACTCCACCGCAATCCTGCGACCGCTACCATCCCCGTCATCATGCTCTCGGCGCGCGCCGGCGAAGAGGCCCGCATTGAAGGTGTAGAAGCCGGCGCCGATGACTACCTCACAAAACCGTTCACCGCCCGCGAACTGATCGCGCGCGTCGATGCGCAGCTGAAGATGGCACGCATGCGCCGCGAAGCCGCCGAACAAAAAGCAGCGCTGACCATGGAGATCAACCGCGCCCGCCAGTTTGCCGGCGAAGCGCTGGAGCATGTCCCTGTCGCCTTCTGCACCATGGATCGTGATTACTGCATTACTTACATGAACGCCGCCGCGATGCAGCTTGCTGCGCTTTCAGGCAAGCCACACATGGGCGCGCGTCTATGGGATCTCTATCCAGAATTGATCGGGAGCGAAGTGGAGTCGAACCTCCGCCGCGCCATGGTGGCTCGCGTTCCAGTAGAGTTCGAACAGTTCTTCCCTGCTCCCGGCAACGAGACCTGGTTTCAGTTCTACGTTTATCCGCAGCCCGGCGAAGGCATCATTCTTTATTGCCGCAACACCACTGAAGCACGCAAGGCCGAGCAGGCTCTGCGGCGGTCAGAGCAACTGGCTGCCGCAGGCCGCCTGGCCGCAAGCATTGCGCACGAAATCAACAATCCATTGGAAGCTGTAACCAACCTGCTCTTCCTCGCTAAAAACGATGCCGGTCTCTCGTCAAGCTCAAAAGACTTGCTTGAAATTGCCGACAAAGAACTGCAGCGGCTTTCGCACATCACGGCGCGCAGCTTGAAGTTCTATCGCCAGCGCACCGCGCCGACCTTGACCGCCCTGGACGAGCTCCTCGATTCGGTGATTTACTTTCACGATCCTGCCATTCGCCTTCGCAACATCTCAATCGAACGCCGCTATCGCTCTGCGCCTGCAGTTCTATGCCAGCCGGGCGAGATCCAGCAGGTATTCACCAATCTCGTTTCAAATGCCCTCGATGCCCTGCCGGAAAAGGGGCGACTCATCCTCGTAGTGCGATCTGCGAAGGATCACACCGGGCAGCTCGGCGTTTCAGTTACTGTCGCCGACAGTGGCTCGGGCATGGACCCATACATGCTCGGACGCTTGTTCCACCCCTTCGTGACGACGAAAGGCGAAGCAGGCACGGGACTGGGGCTGTGGGTCTCGAAAGGGATTCTCGACAAGCATAATGCCCGCGTCGCGGTGCGCAGCAGATCCGGCTTTGGAACCGTCTTCCGGATCTTCTTTCCCATCGCAGCTCAGGTCCACCCAACAGCGCCGGTGCAGTAGCGCTCTTCCTATTCCTTCGCTAATTCCTGTTTGATTGCCGCGACCAGTTCTGGTGCGTCCGGCAGCGTGTCCGGTGAAAAGCGCTTCACAATTTCACCTTCGCGGCTCACCAGAAACTTCTCGAAATTCCAGAGAATTTCGGGGTCAGCATTGGTCTCGATCCCATATCCCCTCAGCTTCTCGCGAAACGGAACTTCCGCCGCGCTGATTGCCTTGGGTTGCGCTGCTGTCAGAGTTTTATACAGCGGGTGCTTGTCATCCCCTGCCACGCTGATCTTGCTGAACATGGGAAACTTGACGCCGAAATTCGTCGTACAAAACGATTGAATCTCGTCGTTCGTGCCAGGTTCCTGGCTCTTGAAGTTGTTCGCCGGAAATCCCGCAACCACCAATCCCTGCCCGCGGAATTGCTCGTATAGGCTCTCCAGCCCCTCGTACTGCGGCGTAAGACCACACTTCGACGCGACGTTTACCACCAGCAAAACCTTGCCTCTGAATTCAGCGAGTGAAGTATCTTCGCCGGTGATCTTGCTGACAGGAATGTCATAAATAGCAGTGCTCATAATCTGAATTCTCCTCGAGTAAAACTCTGGTTGGGTCAATGATTGGGCTGCGATCTTCCGGCAACCGGTGCGGCCAGTCAGGCTAGCAACTGCTTCGCAACCCGAATATACAAATCTACGGCATCTTTCAATTCTTTCTTTGCCAGCTTCTCATACGGCGTGTGCGCAACATGAATTGAACCCGGCCCCAGCAGCAGCGGCTCGCCCCAATTCGTAAGCTGCGGAATGTCGGTGGTGAATTTCGCAATCATCGTAGGCAAGCCCTCCACAGCGCGAAGCCGCACGAATGGAATCTCCAGGGTGAAGTCCACTTCAGCCAGGTCGCCCGCAGCCTCCATCAGCGCCGCGCGAACCGGCTTGGAATCGCCCACCAGCCGTACCAGAACCTGCGCCTCTGCCTTGTCGGCGATCACGTTGGGCGCGTGTCCGCCACTAATCTGCCCAATGTTCAGCGTGCTCGGTCCCACATCTTCCGTCGCCGGCAAATCCAGCTTCAACAAGCGCGCCAGCACCTCGACCAGCTTGTGTACCGCGCTGTCGCCAAGTTCAGGATAAGCCGAGTGCGCCATCTTGCCCGATGCCTTGAAAACCGCGCGCAATGAACCCTTCGAAGCCAGTGCGAGTCGATTGTCTGTTGGCTCGCCATTGATCAGGAATCGGCTTCCCTTCGGCGATTCATTCGCCACTTTCGCCCCGGCAGAATCCCGCTCTTCGCCGCTTACAAACAGGACACCGACTCGAAACCCCTCCGCCCGCAGCACCTCGGCTGCCGCCACCTGCGCCGCGATAATGCCTTTGGCATCCGACACACCGCGTCCATACATGAACTCAGCATCCTCGCTGAACGGGATATACGGAGGCACCGTGTCCATGTGTGTCGAAAAAACCAGATCTGGAGTCTGCCCCGGTATTCCGGCGAAAACATTCCAGCGCTCGCCCACCCCTGCGCTCTCCTCCGGTTGCGGCACCGGAGTCTTCTCTACCGCCCAGCCACGCGCAGCCAGGAAGTCCGCAAGAAAATTGCCCACCCGACCCTCGTTATAGGTCGTAGATTCAATTTCACAGAGCTGTTGGGTAAAGCGAATTGGATCAAGCGGCGAAAATTCGTGCATAGTGTTGCCAGAATATCTTAGTCACCGATTCCGGCCTGCGATAAACCCCGCGAATCCAGGCATCGGCAGATCTGAACGAGACAGAGCATGGGCCGCGTTGCTCCGGCTGTGAATTCGCACAGACCGTATGGGCCCCGCCACTCGGGGACAGCGTAAAATAGCGTTTGGAATGACCACTGCTGCCGCGTTGTCCGGATCCGAAACGAGTTCGGAAAAACCATCTCTGCGCACCGTTGATTTGCGTGGCCCCGCCGGCCGGCTTGAGGCGCTGTTGAATGAAGGCGCAGCCGATTCGCAATTCGTCGGGCTTGTGTGCCACCCGCATCCCATCGGCGGCGGCACCATGCACAACAAGGTGGTCTATCACGCCATGAAGGTGCTGAATGCGCCCGAGTGGGGCCTCCGCTGGCCTGTGCTTCGCTTCAACTTCCGCGGCACAGGGTTGAGCGAAGGGCAACACGACGGGCGTGCCGAGTCGGCCGATGTATCCGCCGCGCTCGATTGGCTCCAGGCCGAATACAAACTCCCGGTCGTCCTGCTCGGCTTCAGCTTTGGCGCAGCAATGGCGATCGCTGCATCCTGCGGAACAGACTCGGAAACAATGAGAAAAGCAAGTCTCCGTGCATTGGTTGCCCTGGGACTGCCGACCCAGGGATTCGGCCATACCTACCGATATCCCGCGCTCTCGGAATGCTCGTTGCCCAAGCTCTTCCTCAGCGGCGATGGCGACTCGTTTGCTCCGCAGCAGGACTTGCTGCAGGTGGTTGACACTGCCGCCGATCCCAAAAACCTGGTGCTCGTCCCCGGCGCCGATCATTTTTTTACCGGTCAGCTCGATAGGATGCAACGGTCGCTCGCAAGTTGGCTTAAGGAACAGGTTCAATGACGCCAGCCAGCGATACCGCCCTCGATTTCCTCCATGCCCGCACCACTGAGTTCTTCACTGGCGCACTCGAAGCATGCAGTATCGAGTCCGCCTTTGATCGGCGGATTCGCTTCGAAGGAAGCACGCTCAAGCGGCTGATTCCTGACGGCAGCGGACCCGACGTCATCAGTCTCTCGCAGTTCAAGCGCATTTTTGTCGTCGCCATCGGCAAGGCCGCCGGCCCGATGCTCGAAATCCTGCTCGACCGCATGAAGCGCCGCAAAGGCCTGCGTGGCATCTGCTGCACCAAGTACTTGCCGAAAAAGCGCAACTGGCGATTCCGCTACTTCGAAGGCGGTCACCCGTTGCCCAACGAAGAGTCGTTCGCGGCAGCGCGTGCTGCCCTCGCCATGCTCAAGAAGGCGAAGAAAGATACGCTGATCTTCTTTCTGATCTCCGGTGGCGGCTCCGCCATGTTCGACTTGCCTCTTGATCCCCAGATCGGGCTGGACGACACCATCGCCTTTCACGAGACGCTTATCGGCTCCGGCGCTCCAATCAACGAGATCAACACTCTGCGGAAGCACTTCAGCGCAGTAAAGGGTGGGCGGCTCGCCATCGCCGCGGCGGAGGCTCTCAAAGTTTCCTTCCTGCTGCCCGATGTCCCCTTGCGGACGCTCGATGCCCTCTCGTCGGGCCCGACCTCTCCCGATCACTCCACCGTCGACGAAGTGCGCGAAATCATTGAGAAGTACAACCTCGAGGCCAAACTTCCTCAGGCGGTGCGCATATTCTTCGAGCGAACAGATCTTCCCGAATCCCCCGGCAACAAGAGCTGGCGGCCTCCGTTTCTCGCCCGCTTTCAGCGGACCGATGCGATGCAGGCACGCCGGTCAACATCCGCCGTCAATCTCACGGGCGAAGATGAAGCCTTCCGCGATTCGGTTTTTGAAGTGCTGCTTTCGACTCACGACCTCGTCGAAAGTGCTCGAGTTCTGGCGCAGAAGGCGGGGTACTTTGTCGCGGTCGACAACTCCTGCGACGACTGGGATTACGCGGATGCTGCCCGCTACCTGCTCGATCGCTTCCATGACCTGCGCGCCCTTCACCGGCGTTTCTGCCTCATTTCCGGCGGCGAGGTTACGGTCACTCTGAATCGCAATCCCGGAGCGGGCGGCCGAAACCAGCAATTCGCCCTGGCATGCGCGGTTGAACTTGCGCATCATCCCGGCGAGATGCTCACGGTATTCAGCGCCGGCTCCGACGGCATCGACGGCAATACCCCCAACGCCGGAGCCATCGCCGACCCCACCACCGTGGCGCGCGCTGTCGCATTTGGCTTCGCGCCGGAAGAGTCCCTGCGAGCCTTCAACGCCTGTCCACTGTTTACGGCCTTGGGCGACACCGTTGTCACCGGACCAACTGCCCATAATCTGCGCGATCTGCGCCTGTTGATATCTGACAAGTCCTGAACAGAGTCAGACCCAGAGCACAGGTCAACCACATAAACGTGCTGCCTTGGCAAAACTGCGCAATACGGTCGTCCCGCGGCAATGGCGGGCAGTTCGAAGGTGGTTCGGCTTGCAAAGGCTTCTCCGGACGCGATTCCTGCGATTGCCCGGCCTCGATTAGACCGCTGCGTCAGCGGTCGGCGCTATGATGGATGTTCAATCCGGATTTGTTTTCGACTGTACTCAGGATTTGCACGTGGCTCGAAAAGCTAGTCGCAAAGGCGCCGATAAGACTCCCGACATACGGGCTGTGGCCGCATTGGCCAAGGTCTCCATTGCCACCGTCTCCCGCACCATCAATGGCTCACCCGTCGTAAGCGAGAAGCTCTCGAAGCGGGTCTGGCAGGCGATCGAGCAGCTGAATTACTTCCCTAATACCCACGCGCGCACCCTCGTCTCCGGGCGCAGCCGCCTCTTCGGCATCATTGTTGAGAACATCACCAATCCGTTCTTCCCCGAACTCATCCAGAGCTTCGAAGAGATTGCCGTTGCTCACGGCTACGAGATTCTGGTCAGTTCCTCCAACAGTGATCCTGCCGTTCTGACGACCTGCGTTCGCCGCATGCTTGAGCGCAAAGTGGAAGGCGTTGCGGTGATGACCTTCGGCGAAGAAGAACCTGTACTCGATCAGCTATCGTTTCACGACGTCCCCGTAGTGCTCGCCGAGTTCAAACTGAGCGAGCCAAAGGCCAGCACCATCGTCCTGGACTACAGCTCAGGTATGCGCGCTGCCGTCGAACACCTCGCCGCACTTGGCCATCGCAAGATCGCCTACCTCGCCGGGCCGCACAAGCTGCACTCTGCCATCACCCGGCAGAACGACTTCCAGACCGCAATGCAGGAAAACAAATTACCGATCGAGAAGAAATGGATAATCGAATGCGATCACACGCTCAAGGGCGGCGTCGTCGGATTCGGGAAGTTGCGGGATCTCAGTGCCCGGCCTACGGCAGTCATTTGTTCGAATGACATGACGGCCATCGGCGTTCTGCGCGCCGCCTACCTGCAAGGTCTGCGTGTGCCGGCGGATCTCTCAGTCATTGGCCTCGACGACATCGATTTCGCAGAATTTACCCTTCCCCCGCTCACCACTATCCGTCTGTCCCGAACTGACCTGGCGCGGGCAGCCTTCGACGCGCTCCGCCAGCATGGAGAGGAACCCGGAAAAGCTGGACTACAACGCGAGTTCCTCGTGTCCACTAGCCTCGTCGTTCGCGGTTCGACAGCCCCACCACCCGCCGAGGCTGAAAGTCAGACTAACTGACCCCTGGCCGCGCTAAATCGGCTGGAGCACCTTCACCGGTTCGCATCCACGCATCACGACAATCTCCGCAAACGTCTCATCCGCGGCTACCCTGCGATCCGCATACACGCGCGGCGCACCGAAATGAAGCTGTGCATGAAATCCCGGGCTGTCCAGTGTCTTCAAAAGGTGCGGTGCAAACGACTCATCACCATACCAGCAGAGCTCGCGCTCCGGCGTGCCGTCGCTGATCACGTAGCGGATAGACGCTGCCGTGATGGGCGCACCCGAGACAATGCCCGGCTCAAAAAGCCTGGAGCGAAAGCGGAGCATCGTGCCATCCGTACTGGTTCCCTCAGGAAAGAACAGCACTGGAACCGCGAGTTTGAGCCGCTCGCTGATGATGTCGGCAACGCGTTCAGCACTGGCCACGCTTGAACGGTTGATGAATATCGTCCCGCCCGCGCGTGCGGCCTTTCCGAAATACGGCCATGTATCGATTTCCGCTTTGGCCACAAAAAAGCACGGCATCGCCGCACTGAGGATCACAATATCGAGATAACTGAGGTGATTCGCCACCACCAGCCCATGCGTGGGGACCTGCCCCTCAACATGGCACTCAATGTCCATGCTGCGGAGCACCCGTACGCAAGTCTCCTGCACCCAGCGGGCGCGCCGCTCCAACGTACGCGGTCCCTTCAGGGCCAGCAGCCAGAAACGAGCGATGCTTATCAGCAGTACGAAACCCAGCGCCACAGCGCGCCGGATCATCCGCAAACTCATTGCATCAGTGGCGCGAGGAAGCGATTGCGCGCGGACGTGGAAAGCATCTTCAAATCGAGCAGAGTAAGAAAATCAATCGTGCCAAACTCGCGGTCCCACGCCGGCGGTGCGCAGATGCGCGCTCCAATCGTCAAATAAGTCTTCAATAACTTGGGAACCTTCGTTGGCACTTCACAATCCTGCGGATCCGGCGATAGCTGGGTATCCGGATCCTGCTGCTCGCAGGGACATTCGTATGCAGGAGTAGGCACCGTCTCGAATTCCGGTGAGACCCGGTACCGATCCAGCTCGCGATACATCTGCCAGCCTTCCGCCGGGTCCTTGGAATTCAAAGAAGAGCATCCCACAAGGTAACGAAGCCCCATGTCGCTAGCATACTGCGCAATGCCCCGCCACAACAATGTAAGTACTTCTGCAGTTCGATGCTCGCGATCGATAGACGCACGGCCTAACTCGAGTATGTCGCGGCGAAGCGGCTCGTAAGGTGCAAACTCAAACTCCTGTGCCGAGTAATAGCCAAGATTCATTGCGGCAGTACTTCCCGATTGCATCCGATAAGTCCCGACAACGCGACCATCGGTCTTGTCTTCAACCAGCAAATGCTCACAGAAGATATCGAAATGATCGGTATCAATTCCCGTCTCATACGATCTTTCCAGGCCCTCGCCCAATTCGATGTTGAAGACCTTGAAGCGCAGTCTGCATGCAGCCTCGCGATCCCCAATACACTGCGCCAGTCGCAACCGGTAGCGGCCAATCTCCGCATGGATGCGCGGCCTTTCCGTCGAAACGGAACCGGTTGCGAGCAAAATTGATTGGTGGGCTTCCACCGGAGTGGTGGTCGGAGGTAAAAGTGCGAACGGAGCCCTCTGCCCTGCTTGCGCAATCACGGGAGTAGTATCCGGCAGGAATTGTAAGAGGAGAATGAAGCTAGTGCAAAGGAAATGCAAATAAATTGTTGCTCTTACGTAAAAAAGGACTATGAATACTGCCTTTAGAGGCCAGTACGTCTTCACAGGCTGTGATCCGCCTCACATTTTTCGATTGCAAAAATATTCACTTTGCAGTACAAAGTAAATCCATGAAGACGATTCTCCGCTCCCTCGCCGCACTCGAACTGCTCCTCGTTTTCCCCGCGATGCTGTTTATGACAGCGCTGTTTGCGCGCAACATTCAGCCTCAGCAATTTGAACCCGCGCACACTGCGCAGCTCATCGTGGACTGGTTTGCCGCCCGCCCGCATCTTGGATTGTGGGTGTTGATGATCGCGCTGCCCCTCGCAGTGCTGGCAATCGGGTTGACAACCGTGACGCGCGCGTGGCGTCGCGACCAAGCGCTTCGCAGCGATGCCATCCAGATGTATGGTGTTATTCGCGCACAAGGGGCGATGTTATTGATTGCCAGCGCAACGGTAGCGGCTGGAGGAATCCTCGCCGTCGTCGTACTACACATAATCACGGATTAGAGCGCATTGCTCTCAATCACGCCGCTCAACCTCCGGCGATCGAAGGTATCACCAGAATCTCGTCGCCTTCCTGGAAGTTATATTTGTCGTTGCCCAGGAACCGGATATCTTCCTCGTTGACATAGAAGTTGATAAACCGCCGAACCTGCCCATCCTCTCCGCGCAGATGCTGCCGAAGCGCAGGAAAGCGGCCTTCGATATCGGTCACCAGTTCAGGAAGATTCGACGCCGTGCTCGAAATCTCGCGCACGTTGTTGGTGTGTTTCTGAAATGCATTCGGCAACAAGACTCTAACCGGCATAGCTTTCTCCTGCCAGGCTAAGTCCCTGGCTTGCTGCGTTGCGCTCTTCCACGAAGTTCTCAAAGTCCGTCAGCCGCGGACGAATTGCCGCTCTCTGCTCATAAGCGCCGTCCAGGCAATCCGTCGTCTTCAGGCCATTTCCGGTGATGCAGCTGACAGTCAGTTCATCCGGCTTGATCCGTCCATGTGCATACAACCGCGCCGTCACCGCTGTCGTTACGCCTCCCGCTGTCTCCGTAAAGATGCCTTCAGTCTCCGCCAGCTCCTGGATCGCCGACACAATCTCGACATCCGACACATCTTCAGCCCAGCCACCCGTTCCGCGAATCACCCGCGCCGCATAAATTCCATCCGCCGGATTGCCGATCGCAAGCGACCGTGCGATCGTGTTCGGCCGCTGCGGCTCGATAACGTCCGTTCCGCCTTTCACAGCCTTCGCAATCGGCGAGCATCCCGTGGCCTGCGCGCCAAAGAACCGCACCGGCTTATCCTCAACCAGCCCAAGCTGAATCAGCTCATTGAATGCCTTCTTGATCTTCGTGATCAGCGAACCACCCGCCATCGGCACCACTACGTTATCCGGAAGCCGCCAACCAAGCTGCTCGGCAATCTCGAAACCAACCGTCTTCGATCCCTCGGCGTAGTACGGCCGCAGATTCACGTTCACAAATCCCCAGTTGTATCGATCCGCGATCTGCGAGCAAAGCCGGTTCACGTGGTCGTAGTTGCCATCCACCCGCACCAGCGTCGCCCCGTACACCTGCGTGTTCAAAATCTTCGCCGGCTCCAGATCCGCCGGAACCAGGATGAATGTCTTCAGCCCCAGCCGCGCAGCATGCGCCGCCACAGCATTGGCCAGGTTTCCGGTCGAGGAGCACCCAACCGTATCGAAACCAAAATCCTGAGCATTGGCCAGCGCCACCGCCACCACGCGATCCTTGAAACTCAGCGTCGGCATGCACACGGCATCGTTCTTGACGTAAAGATTCGTCGCGCCAAACTGCGCGCCCAGCCGGGGAGCCTTCACCAGCGGCGTCAGCCCAGAGGGCGTCTGCGGAACGTAGCTGTCGGCAACCGGCAGCAGCGCACGATACCGCCACATGTCAAGCGGGCCCTGGGAAATTGTCTCGCGGGTAAAGCGGGTGCGGGCATACTCGAAGTCGTACGTCACTTCGAGCGGGGAAAAACACTCATCGCAGATGGAAAGCGGCTGGTGACCATAGGTCTTGCCGCATTCCCGACATCGCAACCAATACGCAGTCGTCAAAGGTCCCTCGCTGTGCGCGAGTGACACGAGAAGCTCGAGCGCGTGACGTGCCCGAAAAAGAGTGAACGTGAATTGACTCGAAACTGCTTGCGAAGCTGCTAAAGCAAAGGGTGCTGAAGCAACCCCCGAATCTCATGTTCCCCGTCTCCGGGCAAGAGTTGACACCATACTCCCGTTTTGCGCGGGCAGGTTGTCGTGGCGTCACAGGGCTCGTCCCTCAGCCACTCTGCATGAAACTCAGGCTTGCCCTTTGGGGGCAAACTTGAATGTTTAGTTTGTATCACAGCCCCGTTGCCCCCGCAAGTAGCCAAACAGCGAATGGAGGTCAAAGCCGTTTGAATGGATGAATTTGAGTCTGGAGTCGCGAATTCCTGGAATCTGGGTGCTGCCCCAGAAGCCTGCCCTGAGCGAAGTCGAAGGGTCTCGCCTTTGAGACCTGGAAATCCTATTTCACAGGTTCGGATGTATCCAAACTGCGTTCCCTCCGCCCGAAACCATCCGCACCTCCATCACACCATTCCGATCGACAGCCTTCTTTGAAAACTCCGTGTGCGTAGCGTTGGTTCCAGAGTCCGTCGCGTCCGCATAAATCTCCGCCACGTACTTTCCTTCACCCAGGAAGTCCAGAGGCACCTTCACTGTCCGCGAGTCCCAGTTGGTAATCGATCCGACATACCAATCCTTGCCGCTGCGTCGTGCAATCGTGATGTTCTCCATCGGCCGCCCCGCGATCACGCGCACCTCGTCCCATGTTGTCGGAACCTGCTTGATGAACTCGAAGTCGTGCTGTCCCGCATAATGCTCGGGATAATCCGACACCATTTGCAGCGGGCTCTCCAGCACAACGTACAGTGCCAGTTCATGTGCGCGAGTCCCCAGTCCCATCGGCATCAGGTTGCGCGCCACAAAGTTTTCGCGATTGCTGTTGCCGAACGCACCCGGCGTGTAATCCAGCGGTCCCGCCAGCATCCGAGTAAACGGCAGCGTCGTGTTGTGCACCGGAGAGGTTCGCGCGCTCCATTTCAGATATTCCTTGCCCATCACGCCTTCGCGTGTCATCACGTTGGGCCACGTTCGCCGCAGACCGTCCGGCTTGAATGCCCCATGGAAATCGAGCATCAGATGATGCTCCGCAGCGGCCTCCGTAACATGCCGGTACCACGCCACCATCTGCTGGTCGTCGCGATCCATGAAGTCGATCTTCACCCCCGCCACACCCCATTGCTCAAAAAGCGGAAACGCCTGGTCCATGTACTTGTCCACCGAAGTCCAATGCGACCAGAGCCAGATGCCGACGTTCTTCGCCTTCGCATAGCGCAGCAGTTCCGGCATATTGACGTTCGGATCCACCTTGGTGATGTCGGCCACGGCGGCGTAATCGTCTGGCCCCTTGCGGTCTGCCTGCGCCCACCCCGCATCAATCAGCATGTACGCAAATCCCGAC